>JAQVLH010000046.1 GCA_028704265.1 Candidatus Nanoarchaeia archaeon | reverse complement strand
AAAATAAAAGGATTAGTAATCGGAAAATTCCAGAAAGACATAGGAATGCCATATGAAAAATTAAAAGCAATAATTGAATCAAAAAAAGAAATACCAAAGAATATTCCAGTTATTGCAGTCTTTGATTTTGCGCACACAATACCAAGATTTACTTACCCAATAGGCGGAACATGCAAAATAATAGCAAAAAATGGTATAATTAATTTAGAAATCTTAAAACATTAGTTTAAAATTCTTTCATGGCTTCTTTAAGGAAATTAAATTTTTTTAATTCATCATTAAATCTTTTTTGTTCTGTTTCAATATCATTTTCATAACAAGTTAATTTAAATTCGTAATCGCTTGGGTATTCTGGTATTCCAATAGAACAATAATACATGCAAATCATAACTATACTGCTAACACCTCCCCAAGGGCCTGCTAACCACATCAAAGGAAGTGAAATTGTAAGGGGTAAAATAGGTACAATGATTTTGCCAAAAGTATCCAAAACTTTTTTGAATTTTGGATATTTAAATTTTTCAAAAGTTTTTAATATAGGTTCTTTAATTTCTAAAAATTTTTCTAAATTTCCGTAATTTAAATTAATCAAGCTTTTGATTTTTTCATTATCTGTCTCTATAATTTCTTTAAGTTTTAAAAATTCATTATAATCTTCAGTTAAATTTGAATAAATTTTATTCATTGCTTTGGCATCAATGATTTCTCTAAACACATTTCTGATTTTTTCCTTATATTCACTATTAACTTTATCTTTTAAGCAAGAATCGTTTAATTCTTCCAGTATTTGCTCAGGTTTTTTTATAGAAAACGCTTTATCAAACAAGTCTTCAATATAAACATGTTTTTTAAAATTATTATTATAATTCCATAATTCATTTGTAACTTTTATTTTTAATTCATTTTTAAGCTTAATAAGTTCTTCATAAGGTTTTTCGTTGTTGTACTTTTCAGCTTCATCCATTAGAATATTTTTAATAAATAATTCTTTTTTTGAATAGTTTTTTATTTTTTCAATCACTGAACTTGTCTCATAATTGTCAAATGAGTTGTAAATGTCCAATAATAATCTATAAGTTTGATTATCTGCATCTGATTTAATTTCTTGATGTTCTAAAATTTCATCCAAACAAGGGATATCAATTTCTTGAGGTAATGATTTCTCTCCAATTGATTTTTTTATATTATTAATCTGTTTATCATAACTTTCAAAATTTTCTATTTTTGCATACTTGCATGATTCATGGCTAAAATCGCCGCAATATTCGCAATGCGGCTTTTTATTAAGATTTGTATGATAGTTTATCAAAGTTTTTTCATTTTCATATTTTTCAGTGCCAGAATTAATATTTTTAACTTTAATTTTTTTATTTTGTACTTTTTTTATTTTTACTTGTTCTGACATAGGAAAATAATTATATGAAACTATTTAAAAAAGATGCGTTTTAAAGCTAAATTAAAAAAAATCCCAAAACACTAACTTTTAAAAACTCAAATAAATATTGTAAATACTTATGAATATTGAAGAAGTTGCCAGTTATTGCAAGAGAAGAGGAATAATATTTCCAACATCTGAGATTTACGGCCAAGTTCCAGGATTCTATGATTACGGTCCAGTAGGTGTTGAATTATCGAGAAATTTGAAAAATTATTGGTGGAAAACTTTCGTGCAAGACAGGGATGATATTATAGGAATAGACGGCAGCATAATTACTAATCCTTTAGTTTGGAAAGCAAGCGGGCATGTTGATTCATTCGTCGACCCTTTAACCGAGTGCAAAAAATGCAAAAAAAGATTCAGAGCAGATCATATTGTAGAAGAAAAAACAGGAAAGCAAACAGATGGCCTAAAAAATGAACAATTATCCGAGTTAATTATTAATGAAAAAATAAAATGTCCTGATTGCAAAGGAGATTTAGGGGCAGTTAAATCATTTAATCAAATGTTTTGCACAAACGTCGGACCAGTTGAAGGCAATATTGCATACTTAAGGCCTGAAACAGCGCAGAGTATTTTTGCGGATTATAAATCAGTAATGGACAGCGCAAGAGTAAAGCCTCCTTTTGGAATTGCTCAAATAGGTAAAGCTTTCAGGAATGAAATTAGTCCGAGAAATTTTATTTTTAGAAAAAGGGAATTTGAGCAGATGGAGATAGAATTTTTTACAAAAGCGGATAAGAAAAATGACTGCTTAGATTATGATAAGATAAGCAATTTAAGGCTGAAAATTTTAAGCGGAGAGAAACAGGAGAAAGGATTAAGTGATGCTGAAGAAATGAGCATAAAGACAGCGTTTGAAAAAAAAATATTTTCCAATAAATGGCATGCTTATTGGACAGCAACGTTTTATCAATGGTTTTTAGATTTAGGAATTGATGCAAATAAATTAAGAATAAGACAGCATATGAAATCTGAATTGTCATTTTATTCAGCGGGAACAGTTGATATAGAATACGAATTTCCTATGGGCTTTAAAGAGGTTCAGGGAATAGCTGACAGGACAACTTATGATTTGACCCAGCATCAAAATTTAAGCAAACAGAACTTGGAATATTTTGATGAAGAGACAAAAACTAAGGAAATATTATATGTTGCAACCGAGCCGTCATTAGGAGTTGAAAGATTATTATTATTAGTATTATTTAATGGTTTAAAAGAAGAGCCTGAAAGATTAGTTTTAAAAATTCATCCTAAAATTGCTCCATACAAAATAGCAGTTTTTCCTTTAATAAAAAAAGATTTGGAGCCAAAAGCAAGAGAGGTTTATAATCTAATGAAAGAAGAGTTCAGCAGTTTCTATGATGAAGCAGGTTCAATAGGCAAAAGATACAGAAGACAGGATGAAATTGGAACGCCATATTGTCTAACAGTTGATTATGACACTTTAAAAGATGAATCAGTTACTCTTAGAATGAGAGATTCAATGAAGCAGGAAAGAATAAAAATTTCTGAATTAATTCCTAAAATTAAGGAAGCAATAAAAAAAGGATTAGTTTAATAAAATTTATAAATAATAGAAATTATCAAATCATCCATGAATTTATTTAATAATTTATTCAATAATCAAAATTTTAATGTTAACAATTTTGTTAATGCAAAAACAGAAGAATCTCTTATTGATGTGATAAAAAAAGATGAAAATTTGTATGAACTTTTTAGCAATAATTCTTATGATAAAGTTGAACAAAATTTAAATTCAGTTAAACAGAATTATTTAAGAAAAGAGAAATTGCTTGATTTGGAAAGATTTTTCCCTGCTTTAGCATATGGAACTTCAATGTATGTAATTTCATCATGGTTTAAAGAATCACCATCAGAATCATTTTTAGAAAACACTCTTAGCGCAATGGGAGTATTTTCAATAATATGTTATGGGGCATTGAAAATAAAAGAATATGTAAGAAGCTGTAAATTTGACAAAAGAAGGGATTTCTTGCTTGATGAAATTTATGACAATCTTCAAATTCAAAATGATGCCAAACCTAAGGAATCATTGCAGGAATAATTAATTTTATTTTTTTCTGTAAACCATTTCTGCGTACATATTAATTATTAATTTATTATATTCAGCAATAACTATGTCTATATCACTATTATATTTTTTATTCAAATTTTCAAAAATTTCGCTTAATTCCTTGTCTTTGCCTTTTTCCTTTAATACAGTTTCAATACTATAATTAACAACGCAATCAATTTTTTCAACAATTGGAGAAATTTTTAAATAATCTTCATACTTATCAAGTATTTCTTGGCAAACTATTTTCTTGTCAAAATTCTTAAGCTGCCATAAAATCGCGTATTCCTCTTTATTAACATCCATTGCAGGACCTTTAGTTTGGTAAACTAATCCGTTGTCATGCAAATACCAGTGAATTGCTCTGTGAAAATATACTTTACTAGTTCTTAATTCAGCATAATTAGCATCATCACATACTCTTGGATGATTTGACACAGTTTTACAGTATTTTTCAAGTTCAAAAAGAACCAGATTAAACAAATTTTTACTCTCATTTTCCTCTTTCATTTCAAAAAAAGAATTTATACAAAGCCATTATAAGATAATTATTGGCATCTGCAACCGAAAAACTTAAACCTTCTCAATAAATAATTATTATCTTCCAGAACTAGCATAAAAAATAACATTTTTAAGCTAAGATTTTTATCCAAATACTTATGGCTATCTCTTGCATGAATTTAATCAAGCAATATTTTTTTCCTGATGAAACAATTTATTCAAAAAAAGAGGCAATTTCTACAATTGACGGAAAAATAATAGAATTAAATATTGATGTTTTGTCCGGAAAATATAAGCAATGGATTGAGTATGCAAGAATTTTATTTTCAAAGCCAATGTATTTTGATGCCAACGGAAAAAAAGTCAAAAATCATGAAAATTATGAAACAATAAAGATTGATTCAAAGATGCTAATTGTTGATTCAAACATTACAGGATTAATGTATTTGAATAAATTACAAAAAGCCTACAATCTTTCAATTGAAAAAAATGAAAAAGACATTAAAGGAAATTTTATTGTTGATTTAAGTGATTTATGCCCTAGCCATAATAAGCTTCACATATTGCTTCCAAAAGACTGTCCGAATTATTTAGAAGAAGTAATAGAAATCAATAAAAAAATGCCTTTTTTAAGCCTAAAAATAAATAAGTAAATCTTTTTAATTGAATTATTATAATAATTTATAATGAAATTGTTTTCAGTTATGAATATAGGAAGGCCTAGCTTGGAAGGAAAGCTTTTAGAGTTAAACGTTGAAATTGACAAAATTTTTGCAAAAGAATTATATGACAATTGCCTGTATAAGATAGCAAAAATATTATTTTCAAATCCCTTATATTTTGATTCAAAAGGGAATAATGTTGAATATTCCAGCAAATATAAAAAAATTACAGTTAATTCAATATTGTCAAATAATTATAATAATCTTTCCAGCATAATTTATTTATCAAACTTAATCACTATCTATCAAAAAGCAGTAACAATACATAAAAAAGCAGTAAAATTAGGCAAAAAGAATGAAAACGACAAAATAGAAATTCATGCAGAAAATCTGAAAGGCAGTAATCAGATTCATTTGACAAATATTCCAAGTGATTTAACTAAATATTTTAACGGAGTCATTAATATAATTCCTCAAATCCCTTTTTTAAGCATAAAAAAGGACCAAAATCATTAAAAGAAGATTTATCTAAATGTTTTCAAGCAACATTAATTTTAAGTCTGAAAAAAATGCTAAAAATTAAAGTAAACTATTTAAAATTAAAAAGCCAATATGAATTAATGAGCAATAATTATAAAATAATTTTTTTTTTGAGTTTGGTTGTTTTAAGTTCAGGATGCACTCAAATTAGCACAATAGATAGAATACATTTAGCTTTTTCTAATATTGATTCATATCAATTAATCAGAGAATTTTACTCTATTGATGATGCTATGCTAGAGAGTAATTATACTATGATTGAATATTATAAATTTCCATTAAATGCAGCGTTTAAAACAATTTCAGATAATATTACTTATTCGGAGAGTTATTATGACAATAATCTTGTTTATGTGCATTGTGTTGGCGAGTTTTATGAATATTATGATGAACAATTCAACAATGAATCGTTATCCATAAGTGAAATAGATTTTACTAAAGACTTAAATGATTTAAATATAAATATTGTAAACGAAAGTTCTGAAATAATAGTTATTAATGTTAATGGTGAAAAAAGATATAATGATCAGTTTTATTACATTAACAAAACTACTTATTTTCCGTTTAAAATAGAAAGTATTTCATCAGCATTTAATTACACTGAATATATTGATTTAAGAACAAATATTAATATTAATGAATCCTCATTTATCCCAACTGGATTTATAATAAACAGCTCTGAGTGTGACAATTTGATTGAACAAGCATATTCAATATCTAATTTAACGCAAAATTATAAATGGTTTAAGGAACCGTTATTGAATGATTCATCTATTGTCATTGTTTCCAAGGATTTTAATGAAAAAAATTTTTATACATGCACTGAAGGTGAAAGTATAAGTATTGAGTATTATATTAATTCAAGCAATTTTTATTATGATATCTATTCATGTTATAATATTCCTTCTTATGCAGAACTTTTAACAGAATACATGGATGTAGATATTTATTACGGCGAGACTGATTATAATGGTAATATTTTAAGTGATTATTCTTTTGAATATGAGGATAAAGTATATTTTATTTCATATGAACAAGGGGATTTTATTGATTCAAGCATAACTTCAGAGCAGGCAATTTCTTTGCTAAAATCTGTAATAAATCAATTAAAGGAATGAAAAGTCACAGCATCCAAAGTTTTTTAAGCAATAACTTAACTAATAATTCTTAGGCAAGGTATCGCCCTTTGCAAGGTTACAATATCAGAGCGCGAATACTCGCATGCAGTGAGGAGTTGTGTTAGTGAAGGGCCGCAAACCTTTAACAATAGAGGATTTGATTCAAGAGATTATACGAAAAAATAAAGTCGTAATAGTTGAAGGAAAAAAAGACGTTGCCAGACTCAAAAAGCTTGGAGTATTAAAAGTAGTTTCATTATCACGAATGCCGTTATGCGTTTTTTGCGAAAAAATAGCAGAGAATCATGATGAAGTAATACTATTACTAGACAATGATTTTGAAGGGAAAAAAATATATTCTAAGTTAAAAAATGAGTTAAGTTATTTAGGAGTAAAAACAAATCCTGAATATCAAAAAAACTTAAAAAGATTAAAAATAAGCCACGTTGAGGGCATAAAAATAAAAGAGGAATGAAAAATAATATGGGGAAAATTTATCCAGTATCAACAAAATATACAGTAGTAGCTGACATAGTTGTTGAAGGGGAAATAAACAAAAATGACATTGTTGGAGCAATCTTTGGACAAACTGAAGGATTGCTGGGCGATGATTTAGAATTAAGAGAGCTTCAAAAAAGCGGAAGAATTGGAAGAATTGACGTTAATATTGAATTCAAAAACGGAAAAAGCGTTGGGCAAATAATAGTTCCAAGCAGTTTAGCAAAAACTGAAACAGCAGTAATTGCAGCAGCTTTAGAAACTATTGATAAAATTGGACCATGCAATTCTGAAATAAAAATTAAAGAATTAAAAGATGTCAGATTAGATAAAAGAACGCAAATAACTGAAAGGGCTCAAAATTTACTAAAAAAACTTAATATGGATTCAACTGATAGCCAAGAAATAATGGACAAAGTTCAAGAAAATTTCAGAACTAGCAGCATAATAGAATACGGAAAAGATAAATTAGCAGCTTCAGAAGATATTGAAGAAACAGAAGAGGCAATAATTGTTGAAGGAAGAGCAGATGTAGCTAATCTAGTAAAATACAATATTAAAGGAGTAATAGCAATTAATGGAGTAAACGTTCCGGATTCAATAAGACCAATACTTGAATCAAAATCAACCACTTTATTCATAGATGGAGATAGAGGCGGCGAAATGATTGCCAAGAAACTTATGAGCAAAGGAGATATTGACTTTATAGCAATAGCTCCAGACGGCAAAGAAGTTGAAGAATTAGCAGGCAAAGAGATTTTCAAATGCTTAAGAAACAGGATGAAAATGAGCGATTACTTAAATCAAAATAGGGGCAACTCAAATGATAAAGAAAGGCCAAGAAATGAAAGAGGAGCTAGAAGAGATGAAGCGCCTAAGCAACAAAAAGCTGAACCATCAAAATATAAAAATTTGATGAATGATTTATTTGGAACAAGAGGAGCTTACTTATTAGATGAAAAAGATGAAGTATTAGCAAAGATTCCTTTAACTGAAATTTCTAATGCTTTGGCTGAAGTAAAAAAGGTTGAAACAGTAGTTATTGACGGAATAATTGATGAAGAAATTGTTAAACTTTGCGAAAAGAAAAAAATCAAAAACTTAGTCTCAAGAAACGTTAAAGCATCTAGTGATAAGATTAATATAATAAAGGCTTAATTAGCCTTTATTTTTTTTTATTTTTTTAAAATTATTTATATTTATGAAAAACTTTAAATATAATCCTATATTTAGGAATAATTAGTCCTAAAAAAAGGAGAAATGATTATTTTGA
>JAQVLH010000045.1 GCA_028704265.1 Candidatus Nanoarchaeia archaeon | reverse complement strand
ATTAGATTATCAAAAGAGAGTTCATTAACTGATGAATTAAAAATAGAAAGATTTTGAGTATCCTGATTAAAATATGAAAAAAATAAGGAATTATTATTATAAGTATATCTTAAACTAGATTCATCGCTTACAGGATAATTAAAAATTTTTATTGGCTCGCTTAATGTTTCACCTTTATTGCTTGAATTTAAAATATGCAAAGAACCACTCTGATTATTAAAAGAAATAAATACATTATTTTCATTGCATATTGCACTAAAACTTACAAGACCAGTTTCGTTATAATTAATCATTTCATTTAATGAAATAACATTAGAATATCTGTCTGATGAAAATGAATAATTAAATTGCTCGCTTTCAGAATCACATGACAAAGTTGCAGTCCCGCTATAATTTCCAGCATCAAATAATTGTGAATAATAAATTGAATCCTCAGCAATTGCCAAATCATGAGTTTCCCCTTCAAGATTTATAGTACATGAACTTGGCGAATTAAAATAACTTAATGATGCATTAAAATAAGAAGGAGAATAAATAAAATTGTATGAAGGAGTAGTTAAAGAATTAATCATTAAATTACTGCATGACAAAGAATTGCACACCCCCTCAAGCACTCCGTCATTTTCTGAATCGCAATATTTGTAATCAGTTGAGTATTTTAATGAAACATTATCAATTACTGCATAATCTCCTGCACCATTTTGAAATTGAATTTTTATATTTTCTATATCATAAATATTCAAATTTAAATAATTTAATAAATCATTTTTAATATTTAAACTAATATTCTGCCAAGAGTTTGCATCAGCAGTAATGCAAGAAAAATAAAGACCTTCATATATTGAATTGCATAAACTAGAATATTCTTCAATATTAGTCAATACATAAGCCATTAAATTATTATCATAAAAAGGATCCGAAGTATTAATTATTAATATTGCAACCATATACATTCCTTCATTAGAATAATTCAAATTGAATTCAAGAACATCTGCTGGTAAAAGATTATCATATCCTTCTTCAGTGAATAAAAGTATATGATTTCCATTTTCTTCAATAATCTCTTCTTCTGCAACTGCATCCCACATCCATGTACCATTCTCAAAATCACCGTTTGTGACAAAATTTTCGCCGTAGGGCCCAGTGCATCCGCAAGTAATATTACTTGATTGAGTTAGAATTCTTGTATTATCTAAATTAGCAATTACTGAAGAATCAGGGCATTGCAAAAAATATTGAGATATTTCTTCATTTAAACCAATAGGGGTTTGAGTAAATCCGCTATCTTCAGTATTCTTGCTCGCCGGACTTACTGTGCTTACAGTCTTGCCAGTATTGTATATTACTTTTATTTCCAAATCCTCTCCGGATTCTCTTGCAGTGAAATCAATTTCTTTATATTCCCCTGGCAAAATTGGATTATCAAGAGTATAGTTCAATAATTCTCCATTAACAAACATCACAACCTCTGTAACTGGAGTTGTGCCATCATTTCTGACAATTGCTTTAGTGCCAGTAATGCTTACAAGATTTAATCTAGAATTATCTGAACCCGGAAAGGATTCTAAATTACCTTGAGCTTCTAAGTCAGTAACACTTGAATTAATAAAAAAGAAAGCAGCAGCACTAGTAGCAATAGTTAACATGATTAATAATATTACACTGATTACTGGAGTTATAGCTTTCATTAATAAGTTAATAATATTAATTATTTAAAAAAGTAATTAAAAAAAAAAAAAATTAGGAAAGGCTTACTTTCCTAAATTATTATGAGCTCTAATGCTTGGTCTTATTTTTTCAGTTCCGAATCCTTTCTTATTAAGTCCTCTTCCTCTTCTTCCAGCACTAGTAAGTCCTCTGAATACTCTTCCCTGATGCTTTCCATTGCATAGTCCTGAGTAATCTTTATCCATGTAAATTTGAGGTAGATTAGTATCTATTAATATTACTTCATACCATTTATTTTTACCGTCATCTCCGACTTCATAGCTGTTTAAAACATTCATGTTTTTGAAAACTCTTTGAGCTCTTTCTTCGCAAATGTTTTGAAGATTTTTCTTAGTTGAATATTTACTATGTCCTGCTTTTGTTGGCTTTCTTCCCATGTGAGTGGATTCTCTTTTTCTTCCACCTTTAGTAATTCTAACTCTAGCAACAGTTACTCCTTGCTTAGCTTTGTAGCCTAAACTTCTTGCCCTGTCAATTCTTGTTGGTTTTTCAGCCTTAACAACAGCGTTCTCTTTTCTCCACTGAATTAAGTGTTCCTTATAGTAAGGATTATCCTTTCTTGGATTTTTCCATATTTTTTGCATGAACTTGTAAAGTCCCATTTTTTATTCATTCCTCGTTTAACTGCCATTCAAGATAATTAATCTATCATCTGGCAAATATTAAAAAGAACTAATTAGTTTAAAAATGTTTTCTAAGAGTTAAATTTTTAAGGCTTGGAATTTAATCTTTTAAATTATGATAGAACAAACACTTGTATTAATTAAACCTGACGGAGTATTAAGAGGAATAATTGGAAATATTATTACCAGATTCGAAAACGCTGGGTTAAAAATAGTTGCATCAAAGATGCAATGGATTGACAAAGACTTTTCCAAAAAGCACTATTCAGAGCATTTAGAAAAAGCATTTTATTCCGGATTAGAAACTTATATTACTGCAGGACCAGTAATGGCAATGGTATTAGAAGGAAATGATGTAATAGAAGTTGTAAGAAAAATGGTAGGCTCAACTGAACCAAAAACCGCACTTCCAGGAACTATTAGAGGAGATTACGCGCACATTAGCACTAAACATGCAAATGAAAATAAAAAAAGTGTATGTAACCTTATTCACGCAAGCTCAAACATACAGGATGCATCAAGAGAAATCATGCTATGGTTTGACCCAAGAGATATGTACACATACAAAAGATCAGGAGACGAATGGATGGAGTAATCTCCATTCATTATTTATTTTTAAAAAAAAATATTTTTTTTTATTCAAACATTGATAAGAATATTAATGGAAAAGCAATAGTTGCATCTGAATGAACTACTACTGTATTAGCATCTTCTTTAATTTTACTCCAAGACACTGCTTCGCTTGTGCTGGCACCAGACAATGAACCATCGTAAGCCTCAGCAGTTGTAACATAAACTGCGTAATCAAAACCTTCCCTAACAATATTCATACCTATTGCATGATGTTTGGCGAATCCTCCTCCAAGAATTATTCCGCCAGTTTTTTCAGCATTAAGAATTAAATCCGCTTCAGCTTTCATGTCAGCAGTTACATCTATTCCAAACTCAGGATGCTCTTGCTTGAAATAATATAATTGCAAACCGAATGCTCCGTCAAGTATTGCAGGACAAAAAATAGGAATATTATTTTTACTTGCCCAATGAAGAATAGAATTTTCATCATTAATTGTTTTTCCTAATTCAAAAATTATTTCACTAGGACCTAACATCTTGCCTTTTTCATTTTGCATTTTTAATAAGTGTTCAAAAAAAGGTAATAAATTATCTTCTAATCCTTCATAATGAGAATTTTCAACTAATATATTTCCAATTCTGTTAACTCCTGTTTGATGCAGCTCTTTATCATTTAAATTAAAACTTCCAAGAATAAATGGCTTTTTTGATTTCATTAAATCCTCTTCCACGCTTCCAACACCAGTTACTATTGCATTAACAAATTTTAATTTGCAAAGTTCAGCAAAAATTTCTCTTAAACCGCTAGACACCATATTGCTAGTAAAAGTTAAAATAATGGTTGCTTTGTCTTTTTTCATTTTTTTAATAATATCAACAGCCTGCTTAATATGGCTGGCTTGAAAACCAATGCTAGAAAAATTATTAACTAAATCTTTAACACTTTTATTTTCTGAATATTTGAATCCTTTAATTTCATTCATAATATTAATTATTTATATTAAAGTCTTTAAAAAAATTTTGAATTACTTAATTTAGCTCTTTAAATCTTAAAATAGCTCTACTGAAAAGATTTTTAATAAAATAATCTTTTAAAAAAAAGGTAATTATGAAAGCTTTTTTAGAATTATATCCTGAAAGTATTGAATCAAATATTTATATTTTTTTTTCAAAAGATGAAATTGAAAAATTAAAAGATAATGTTTCAGGAAGCATTTATTTAAAAAAAAATAAATGGATTAAAAGCGAATTTAATTTTTCAATAAATTACTCAAATGAATCATTTATGGAAGATGCAATATTAAATTCTTCTGAAAACAAATATGAGATTATTATTAATAAAATAAAATTTGAAGAATTAAAAAATGAAGGATTTTGCGTTGGAAGAATAGGCAGTTTGCACAAATATGACATTTATGAGGAATCAAAAGCGCTGAAAAATAATGATTTAAGTTATATTTTAAGAACTATTGATTTTCTTAATGAAAGAATGAAATAATATTTTTAAAAAAAAAATCCGGTTTCAAATAATATTTTGTACAATCGTTTAATTAATTTTTTAATATCATCCCTAGTAATTTCCTCTTTTGGATACTTCGCTAAATCCAAATATTCGTAATATTTTTTGCAATAAATATTGCCTGGAGCGAGTATTTTTACCATTTCAGGCTTTAATCCTGCAAAATGAATGATTTTCGGATTAATGTTTTTTGGAAAAATCAAGTCAACATTAATTATATAATTATAAGTTTCAGGCAATTTTATCCAATAATTAAATAATATTGCATTCAATCCATCCTGATCATGCATCACTATCTTGTCAACATTTTTATGAAGGAATGATATTATTTTTTTTGCTGAATTATTTTCTCTCATAAAATCAAGGTTAAACATCATTACTCCTGAATTAAAATAAGATTTGTCTTTTGGAATTTTCAGCCTTTTTTTTAAATTTTTAAAATCGCTTTTAAGAGTGACAACATCTTCAACCGCGGCCAAGGCATGTTTTGCTAAATCCATTGAAAACAAGCCAGTCAAATCATTTTCAACAATTGTGTCGCAATCAAGATATAATATTTTATCAATATTTTTAGGCAATAATTCAGGGATTAATATCCTGTAATATGAAGAATACCCTCCAAGAACAGGCAGGCCGTAAAATAACTTGTCATCAGTCAAATAATATTTAAATTTTGTTTTGAATAATTTTTCAGCCAATTTAAGCTTTTTTTTGTCAGTAAATTTGTTATGTATTATGTGGATTTTTGGCTTAATATTCGAATTCAAAAACATTGATATTATTGAGGCAATGGCATATTTTTCAAAGCCCTTATCAACGCAATAGCAAATGTGGCAATTTTCCATAGTAAAATCAATGAGTTTATAATTTAAAAAAACTAGCCCAATATTTTAAAATAATTGATTAATTTAATTAATCCATGGATTCTTTATGCGTTAAATGCAAAGGCAGGGGATTTTGCAAAAAAAAATGCAAATGGCTTAATATGAATTTCAAAAGCTTTGAATTCAAAAAAGATTTCTCTGGTTCTAGCCCTTCAATATTTGTTGGCAAAGCAAACTATCCTAATGTTTCAATTGGAATTATGAGCCTTCCTTTTAATGCAATTGATGCTAACAATTTTGATAATCCGAAATTTTTCAAAGATAATTTAAATATTAACCAAATTATTAACAAAAGAAGCTTGCTTATAAATTGCAATTCAACAAATAAGTCTTTTTTTGAAAAAATTCAAGAAATAGCATTATCAAAAAAAGCGGTTGAAATTGAAGCTAATTTAGCTAAAACTCCTAAGCCAAAATCAACTTTTGATTTTGTTTCAACTACTATGGGCCCAAGCAGCGAGCTGACAAAATTTTCAATCAATGAAAATATTAAGATTGACAAGCATGTAAGCAAACGCTTTTATGATTTTGACTTAAAGGCAAATAATGCTTTAAATATTTTATTTAATAAAGGAATAAATGAAAATGATTTGTCCAAATACTTATCAAGCGGAGCTTTTGGAATAAAGAAGAAAAGAAGAGTTGTTCCAACTAGATGGAGTATTACTGCTGTTGATGATTTGCTTGGAAAAGAAATGATTGCTAAAATAAAAGAATTCCCAGTTATTAATAATTATCAAATATTAAAAGGAAGCCTTTTTGGAAATTATTACACTATTATTCTTTTGCCTTTTGTTTTCGGTTTTGAATTATTTGAAACAATGGACGGTTCAGAATTCATGCATGATTATGAAGAATATGGAGGAAGAAAAAATTACGCGTATGATACTGCAGGAGGCTATTATGCATCCAGGTTAGCAATATTAGAATATTTGCAAAAAAATAAAATACAGGCAAGAATAATAGTTTACAGAAAAATAACTCCAGAATATTTAGCCCCATTAGGAGTTTGGGTTGTAAGAGAAGCCAGCAGAAATGCAATGAAAAATAGAATAATGACTGAAAGCAAAAATGAATTAATTGAAAAGCTTGATAATGAATGCAAGCAAGTATTAATTAACAAAAGCATTTTGTTTAAAAAATTTATTTCACAAAAAAGTTTGGGACAATTTTTATGAAAGGAATTGAACATAAAATAATTGGAGGAATAGTATTCATAGTATTTTATTATTTTAAATTATTTCCTTCAATAGTTAATGAATTGTTAAGTAATTATTTAAATATAATAATAGGATTAATTATTGCTATTATTTTTAGCGGAGGAAGAATTAAAACAAAATCATTTATTAATTTCGGATTAAGCCCTGACAACGATTTTCACAAAAAAAAGCAAAGAAGCATTATTTTTCATTCAACACTTTTTCCAGTATTAGCAATAATAGCTTTACCTTATTCTTGGATTTATTTAACAGCATTTTTTTACTCTCTGCATATACTAATTGATTTATTGAATCCTTTGAGTTTTGAAGGAAAAAGGCACACTTATTTTTTATTATTTACCTCAACTATTTTATTTTTTGTAATGATTTATTTAATTTAAATTTTATTTGCTGCAATAATTTATTAAATTTAAAAATTTGAAAACATAATCATTCAGCATAAGTGTAATAAAGATTACCTTGTATTTTGGCGCTTGAAGATGAATCTATTTTCTGCAAAACAACAAGCATATGCTCATCAACTATTTTTGCCCTTACAACATCGCTTGTTAATCCTTCCTTGGATATTTTGCTGATATCAAAAGAGCTTGCGTTATTATTGGAGTAATGTGATTCTGAATAAAGCAAATGATCAAAGATATAGACTCCTGAATTATTAGTGATTAGATTGACTGAATCAGGGTTAAAAGTCATGTAATACTGTGGAATAATGTTGAATTCTGAATGTGTTGAATTAACATAATTCCAGTCGGATGAGCTTTGAAGCCTATAAATAAGATGAATATATTCTTCATTCACATCAAAAGATAATGTTCTTTCAGTTTCACTGCCTAATTCCACCGGCTCTGAAAAAGTCAAGCCATAATCATTTGATTGAATTATATACAATTTTCTTGTTTCACTGCTAATATAATTAAAAATTATATAAACATAATTATTAACACTTTTTATATGAATAAGCGGACTCAAATATGAACTTGAATAAACATGTGAAGGCGAGCTAAAATCAGCCCCGTTATTGCTTGAATTAATAAGGTAAATCCCGTCACCTAATGAATAAACAACATTAATGTTATCTCCTGATTTTTCAAAAGAATAAATATTGCTGCTTGAAAAATCACCCACATTAAAATTAGTGTATCCTAATCCTCCTGAATTAAGAGAATAATTTATAAGCCATAACCCTGAGCCATTTCCAAACATTACATATGCACTAATATCATCAGCATAATATTTGAATAATTTTTGGGTAGTGTCGTAATTTGATGAATTAAATATGAATAGGGGAGCGCTAAAAATTTTTCCGTTATCTGAAGAGTTCATTAAATAAATTCCTGATTCATTTCTGAAAAAAATGTACGCATTATTTTCAGTCATAAAAACATCAAAACTTGAAGCGCTTAAATATTCATCATAAGAACCAGTCCCTTCAAGCTCAATATAATCCACGAAATTTCCAACATTAAAAGATGCAAGAGAAGATTCAGTATAATCATTAATAAGGTTGCATGAAACCTGATAATCAATAGAATAATTTCCAACCGGAAAAATTTTTGAAAATGAAGCCGAATTAGAAGCTGTTTGCATAAACTCCCATGAATCCCCAAGATTTATTTTGCAATAATTAGGAATGGACAAAGAACTAAATAATGCAGTAAATGTTATGTTATCACTTCTGTGAGAATACCCTGCATTTGAAATTGAATTAAA
>JAQVLH010000044.1 GCA_028704265.1 Candidatus Nanoarchaeia archaeon | reverse complement strand
CAGTAACTGTGCTATTTTGTATATTATTTATTTTTGGACTTACTCTTAATTCAGTGCTTAATATTGGAGATTTTGGCAATATTAAATTAATAGATTCATTATTTGAAGAAATTTCAATATTTTCTCCCTGAAGCAAAGAATTAGCCCAAAAACTATAATTTTGCTGATTTACAGGAATTGTAAAATCATAATAAAATTCATTGTATAAATTATTATACAAATCAAAATTAGTATAATTTTGAGGATTAAAAATTGCTGAAAAATCCGAATGAGGATAATTGTTTAATGAATAATTTAAATTCAAAGGATTATCAATAAAAACTGAAGCAGTAATTAATGAACCAGGCATTGCTCTATCAGGAGCCCATGAATCAATTATTAATTTTTCAATCGCGTAATAACTTTGCAAAAATGAAGTTAATGAATTATCAAAATTATTAATTTCTTTCTTAACTATTGCAGCAACAGTGATATTATGAGTTCCTTTAGAGAAATTTAAATTTGTCGCATTTGACTGGATTATTTGACCCGCGCTTATTTCAAAAGAATCATTAAATATAACATCATTATAATCTAAATAAATAACTTGAACATACGCGCTGTTATTTCCATTATTTTTAATTTTTGAAGAAAGATTATAATTAATATTTGCAATTACTTCTTGCGGCAAAACTAATGATTGAACTACTAAATCATTGCCTTCAAAAGTGTATTCAATTATATTTGAATCTATATTATTAACTCCATCTGAAACTATTGTTTTCAAATAGCAAGTTCCAACATAACAAACATTTTCAGTTTCTGTAGTATTCCACATGCAAGTATTGGAAGATGAATTGCAAAGATTTATTTTATTATATATTCCACTACTATTGCTTAAGTAATAACTATAATTTAATTCAACAGTTTCAACAATAGAATCAGAATCATAGCTTTCACTTGCATTTAATATTTTAACATCATCAAACTCTGACTCACTAATTGCTAATACTGCTACTGGCTCATTATTAATAAAATTAACAGGCACATCAATTAATTCTGATTTATTATAATTTCCATAGTTATCATAAGCTACTGCTGAAATATTAATAAATGAATTGTCTAAAATTGATGAAACATTCCATAGATAATTATAAGGGGCAATAAAGCTTGAGTTAATTAAATTAGCATTATTATAATAATATGTTACGTTTGCTATTGCTAAATTATCAGTAAATATTCCTGATAAAATAAAATTTGCTGAATTAATTTTTTCAATAAAATTAATTTCAGATTGAGGATTTATAGTATCAACATTAACACCTAACTGATTATGTGTTCTAGTTATTCCATCATAGCAATAAATATCTAATAAATTTAATCCTTGAGAGTAATCAGGGTTAGCTATAAAATATGAGTCAGCAAAATCTATTGAAAGGTTAAGAGAATTATTTAAGCTATAATTGCATGAGCTTGGATTATTGCTTGCTGAAATATTTAATTTAGGATTATAATTATATTTATTTGAATCAATTGGAGAATTGATTGTAATTTCTAAAGGAGTATAATTTCCATCAACGCTAAAATAAATAATTGAAGAATCATAATTTCCAGCTAAATCCTTGCAACTAAATTCAGCTTTATAATCACCATTTACAATAGAATCTATTATGTTAAAAATTTCTCCAAATTTAAATAAATTATAATGATGAGTATCGTTTAAAATTAATGAACATGATTCAGCATCAATTGAACTAACTTCAAAATAAACACTGGAATTAAGTATTGTTGAATCGTTTATTGGAGAATTAATAATTAATTCAGGAGGCATATTATCATAAAATACTTCTATTAATGTTTCATTATAATTTCCAATCAAATCAGTGCATGAAATATTAAAAGAATTAATTCCTGGGTTTAATTCATCAATGCTGCTCCAATAATAATTATTTTCTGAATCATATCCCATTTCTGAACCATTCAAATAACAATTAGTTACTAATTCATCAGCAGTTATATTAATAAAAATTGAAGAAGTGTTTATAGGAATTAATGGGGATTTTAAAATTATTTTAGGAAGCACTGAATCTATAGTAAATGTAACAGTAGCAGAATTAATATTATTAGCACTATCATTAGCCCAAACAGTCAAAACGTTATTACCCTCTAAAAAATTAACTAACATTGGACTAGAGTAAGAAATATTTTCTGAACCATTCACAAACCAAATACTATCTTTATGAGAATCAAACACTGAAATATTTAACAATTGAGTAATATTATTTTTAGCAAAATTAGTAGGAGAAATGATTTCTAAACTAGGGGCAATAGTATCAACTATAAAATTTATAGAATTATTTAATCCAACATTTCCAAAATTATCAACAGCGTATAATAATAAATTATAATCACCATCCTCAACAATTAAAGATGAATTAATATTCATAGAACTATTAGTGCCATTATAATTCACAATCCAACTATTAACATTTTCATTAGCTGTAGCATTAAACCAAACAATATTAGAATTATAACTCATATTTTTAGGTAATAATATTTCAATTAAAGGAGCAACTGAATCAATTTCAAAACTAACTGATGAAGTATTCAGATTACCTAAACTATCATTAGCCCAAACAGTTAAAGTATTATTACCTTCTGAAAAATTGAACAACATTGAATCAATGTAGGTAACATTTTCTGAGCCATTAAAAAACCAAACACTATCCTTATGAAAATCAGTTACTGAAATATTTAACCATTGAGTAATATTATTCTTAGCAAAATTATCAGGAGAAACAATTTCTAAGGTAGGAGCAATAGTATCAACTATAAAATTTATAGAATTATTTAATCCAACATTTCCAAGATTATCAACAGCGTATAATAATAAATTATAATCACCATCCTCAACAACTAAAGATGAATTAATATTTAAAGAAACATTAGTGCTATTATAATTAACAATCCAACTATTAACATTCTCATTAGCTGTAGCATTAAACCAAACAATATTAGAATTATAACTCATATTTTTAGGAGATAAAATTTCAATTAAAGGAGCAACTGAATCAATTTCAAAACTCACTGATGAAGTATTCAAATTACCTAAACTATCATTAGCCCAAACAGTTAAAGTATTATTACCTTCTGAAAAATTAAACAACATTGAATCAATATAAGTAATATTTTTTGAACCGTTCACAAACCAAACACTATCTTCATGCAAATCAAACATTGAAATATTTAACAATTGAGTAATATTATTCTTAGCAAAACTATTAGGAGAAACAATTTCTAAACTAGGAGCAACTGAATCAATTTCAAAAATCACTGATGAATTATTCATATTACCTAAACTATCATTAGCCCAAACAGTTAAAGTATTATTACCTTCTGAAAAATTAAACAATACTGGACTAGAATAAGAAATATTTTCTGAACCATTCACAAACCAAACACTATCCTTATGAAAATCAAACACTGAAATATTAATCAATTGAGTAATATTATTCTTAGCAAAATTATTAGGAGAAATGATTTCTAAACTAGGAGCAATAGTATCAACTATAAAATTAATAGAATTATTTAACCCTAAATTTCCAAAATTATCAACAGCGTATAATAATAAATTATAATCACCATCCTCAACAACTAAAGA
The DNA here is from genome assembly GCA_028704265.1 of Candidatus Nanoarchaeia archaeon. Taxonomy (GTDB): domain Archaea; phylum Nanobdellota; class Nanobdellia; order Tiddalikarchaeales; family Tiddalikarchaeaceae; genus JAQTTT01. The sequence goes on along the minus strand of JAQVLH010000044.1, from coordinate 4,630 downwards.
AGAATTAATATTTAAAGAACTATTAGTGCCATTATAATTAACAATCCAACTATTAACATTTTCATTAGCCGTAGCATTAAACCAGATAATATTAGAATTATAACTCATATTTTTAGGTGACAATATTTGAATAACTGGAGAATTAACATCAGCGTTTATAGTAATTAATGTTGAATTAAAACTTAATGCGCTTAAACATGAAACATTAAAAATATTTATTCCATGATTTAAATTATTAATAGTTTGAGTAAAATATATTCCATCTTGTGCCATATTATTAGCTGAATAATTAGAATAACATTGAACAGCATTTTGAGAAGAAATATTTAGAATTGCTGAGGATGAAACAAGCCCTAAAGGTGATTCTAAAAATATTTTTGGAACTTGATCAACTTCAACTTCATGCCATATAGTTGTTGGATTATAAAATGAATCATTGCAAGTGACTGAAAAATAAAAGTTAGTCCCAGTTATTCCTGATATACTAGTATTAAATTCGTAATTGTCTAATGCAGTTAATTGATGAGTAGTATTCCAGCTGCAGCTTATTGCATCAGAGGTTGAAACTAATAATTCAGTAGTTGTTCCAATATCACTAACTGGTTTTAATATATTAATGCTTGGTCCCTGAATATCATTATTAATTGTTTCACTTATACCATCAAGCAATGATCTGCCCCATTCATCAACGCAAACTATTTTCAAAGTATTTGAACCATGAACAAAATCTAACGTTTTTTCATAAGTAGTGGATGAACTTTTAGTCATTGCAAAATCATTTACTTTGCAGCTTTTTCCTCTTGGCATTGAAACAATAACATTAGCTTTTGAAGCATTCATTGTAATAGCAGAATTAGGAGAAACTAAAGTTGGAGATTGAACCTCATTATAATAATCATACACTATGTCTTGAGTAATTCCTGCAGTTCTGCAGCCATAAGCGGAAACTAAGATAAAAGAATAAATGGGAGGATTTACAAATTTAGCATCATTTGAATATAATGAACATTTAGCAGTTAAATTACCATTATCATCCTGAGTAAGCTGTGCAGATTTTCCATAAAAAGTGTAATACCCTGATGCATTAGTTATTGTATTAAGATAAACATAACTTGGATCACTTCCTACATTACATTTCATATAAACATTTAAATCAGCTACTCCTGCAGGGTCTAAAGTTCTTACATAACCATTCATATTGTTAAAATAATAACATACGGATACTTCAGCACTAAATCCTTGCCCAAGCAAAGCTAAAAAAATCAAGGACAGTAATATTTTTTTATTTAATGACATCATAAATATATTTAAGGCTTACTCCATTTTATGTGCTTTTTATGCTTGTTTCTTAACCAACTAATAGCATATACTCCTGCAGCAAGGGAAGCTAAACCTAAGCCTAATAAAGGAGAAACCAATGAAGCAAAAAGATTTGAATATCCTAAAGTTGAAATTGAAAATAATCCAAACCCTTCATAAGTTAAAGATGTCAATGTTGATAATGCCCCTTTTATTAAATATCCTCCGCATGTTGCTTCAATTCCACCTAAAGCCATTTGAGAAACTTTCATAGTTTTCGTTTTTTGATTGCCATTAACTAAGGGTGAAATAAAATTATATATTCCATTTCCAAGAAGGAATGAACCGCCTAAATATAGCATATTTTTTAATCCTAATAATCCGGCAACTAAATTGCCTGAATTATTTACAGCATTACTATAACTTATTGCATTATATCCAAAATTTCCAAAGAATCCTCCAGTTAATGCTGCTCCTCCTGCAACCATAGATGCGCCTTTTGTTTTTTCTCCAATTTTATAATTTCTTATTCCATAACCTATTAAAGGAAATCCTAATCCTCCTGCAGCTGCCCCTAAAAAAGTATTCAAACTAGTAGATAATGATGACGGAGAAGGATCAAAATTTATCTCTGACCCTGAAGAAGTCATTATTTTTTCAAGACTATCTCCTGAAGAATTATTAAGAGTATGATAAGCATAATCGGTTTTATTATTTATTAAATATTGATTCATATCCGCTGAAAATTTAGGAGAAGATACATCTATTTTATTAAAACTGGACTCAATTTTTCCTGCAACAGCTCCATTATCATAAATCCTGGTTTTTATAGGCAAATAAGATGTATTATAAGTAGTTTTATTTGCAGAATCAGCTAAATAAGTAGTAAGATTTCCTAATCCGTCCTCATTTACATCTTCAATTAATGGAAGATTTAATGAAGAAAAATTGGGTCCAATAAGAGATTTAGCATAATTAGTCATTAGCTTTACCAAAAATAATTCTATTTATAAATATTATTATTTCAAATCTAATAACTGTTATTCTTTAGTTTTAATCAAAAATTCAAGTATTTTAGAATACGCTGGCCTAGTTATTAATACTCCAATAGTTATTGCAATAATATTAGTGCTTGCGAATCCTTTAAGAACGCCTGCTCCAGCAAAATTTAATGGAATCATTACTGCAACACTTGTAGTAAATGCTGCGAATACTATAAAAAATGCGCTTTTCATTTTTTGCTTTAAATTTAATTTAGCATTTTCTCCTTTATTGCCTAAAACTTCATCAGTAATAATAATTTGATCATCAACTCCAGTGCCTATTGAAGCAATTAATCCAGCAATTGCTGCTATATCAAAAGTCCATTTCATTAAAGTTGCAGCGCCTAATGTTAATAATACTTAAGTTAAAGTTACAAACACTATTGGCAACGCAATTTTAAAATTCTTGTATCTAATTGCAATTATTATATCAACGCATATTATTGCTAAGACAAAAACCATAACAATATTACTTAAGAATGCTCCGCCTAATTTTGGAGAAATTACTTCAATATTTTCAATATTCATCTTAACTGGCAATTTGTCACTTTGAATCATGCTTTTTAATTCTTTCATCCTTAAAATTGCTTCATCCCTTGTTTTTCCATAACCGCTAATAACTGGATTCCTTATTGTTGTTCCAGCTAAAGTGCAGCCAATATTAAGACTGCTTCCTTCTAAGACTTCATTATCAAGATAAAAACTAATAGTTTCATTTAAATAACAATTTGAGCCAAAACCGCTTCTTTGCAAATCTTTTGTAACATTGGCAAATTTATCCGCCCCTTCTTGGCTTATTTGAAGACCAAAAGTGAACTGAAAGCCATTCTGTGAAGCTATAACTCTTGAAGGGCAATCATCAGAATTAACTATGCAAATTGAAGTAATATCTTCTCTTAAAAATACTGTTTCATTTCCCACTCTTGCATCAAATACTCCTTCGCTTTCCAATAATTTTTCAACATCACTAATACTTATAGATGAAGGAAATTCTATTTTAATATAATTATTTCCAGTTAAATCAGTTAAAATATTTATTGGAATTTCTTTAAAGCCGTAAACATTAAGCCTATTTTCAAGAATCATTTTTACATTTTCTAAATCTTCAGCAGTTACAACTTCTGCAGGACTTAAAGTAATCTTTGACCCTCCAACTAAATCAATTCCGAATTCAATATTTGAAAAAGAAACATCTGAAACACTAATACCTGAATAAACCTGATTATCTTTTAATACAAGCATGAAAGGATAAGTTGTTGACTCTTTAGCAAACAACCCTTTGCTTTTGTAAGTTATTTCAACAGAATCATTAACTGATAATTGTGAAATTACTGAATTAAAATCATTAGAATCATTTATTAAAAAACCATTAACTTTTGTAATTATCAAATCCTTTGTCAAAAATGTTGAAGCAGGCAAAGAAACACCAGTAACTAAAGCACCTTTTGTGTCAAATCTTGGCTGAATAACAATAATGCTAATAATTAATAAAGCAATCATTAAACTAATTCTCCAATCTTTCAAAAAATCAGTCACTTTCATTTTTTTCGCCCCTTATAATCCATGTAAATTCTTTGAATACTGGCATTTTGAAGCCAAGTGTTCAATAAATCAAAAAGCATTCCCACAATTAACACTAAAGAAATTTGCTTTATTGCATCAACGCTTGACAATAAATACATTATAATAAAAGTAATAAGCGCTGTTGAATTCATAGTTAATTCAGTTTTTAATGCTGAAATCATTCTTTCCTTTAAACTTCCTTCAGTTTTTTTAATAATATTAGTAGCCAATAATATATCACTATCAGTTGAATAGCCCATTATCATTAATAATGCACCAATAGTAACAACGCCAATTTTTACTCCTAATAAATTAAAAACTGCTAAAACCCCAATAATGTCAGTTAAAGTGCTAATAGTAATACTTAATGCTGGAATTATATCCTTAAAGTATAAGTATGAAACAATATTCATTAAAATAAAACCTATTAAAAAAAGCCATCCGGATTCTCTTATAAAATTATCACCAATCACGCTGGATTGCGAACCAAAACTAATATTTTCCTCAAGCAATTCATCATCAATAAACTCTTCAATTAATTCAATTAATCTTTCTTTAGTAATGCCTTCTTCTGTTAAAATTTCATAGCCAATAATGTTATTAGATAATTGATTTTTTAATAAAATTATATCAACATCGCTAGTGCCAAGTCCAGCAATTAAATAATTTTCAGCGAATCATAGTCAATCTCTTTTTCATAATTAAATGTCAAAGTAACTCCTCCT
>JAQVLH010000043.1 GCA_028704265.1 Candidatus Nanoarchaeia archaeon | reverse complement strand
AATTCTTTTATTTTCTTCTCTCTTAAATTTTTGCTTTCAATTAATCTTATCTCGTTTGAATCTTTGTGGGTGAAATCCAAATCTTCGCTTATTCTGTGATAATCAAGATACGCTTTTGTAAGCAATGTTCCTCCTTTAAAAATAAGGTCTTTGAAATGAGTTATTTTGCCTTCATTAAGAAATTTATTGGCATTAGTAAGGAACAAAGTTAAAATATAATCTTTTTCTATTAAGGATTCATCAACTTTTAATACTGGCTTGATTAATTTAGCATATTTTTTAAAATTAGTTTCATTCATCATGCATACATCACTTTTTTCCTGAAATTTTTAGGATAACTTTTCAAATACTCGCTCATTTTTTGTGAATTTTTCTTATCCAATAATTCAGAAATGGGTTTTTTCTTAAAATAATAATAATCTATTAAAGTTTTATCAATATCTGAATAATAAGAGGTTATCCTATTTTTTGATTCTTTAGATTTTAAGCCAATTTTAATGAATTCTTTTTTCATTTTTTTAAATTCATAAGTGACTCCCAATATTTTTTTTACTCCTGATATTTTTGAATTAATTATGACTGTTCTTGAAATCATTGACCAAGAAAGCTTATTTTCAATCAAAGCGCTTTCTAATCCTAAATACCAGTCAATATTAAGCTTGTTTAATACTGCAAAAACTGCTTCATTGCTTGAATATTTCATGAAATTCTCCTGCAGCTCTTGAGACTCAAGAATGTAGTAATAATTCTGAAAAACATGCTTAATCCATCCATTTCTTCTAAGATTTGATATTATATTTTCTAATTCATTTTGTTTTTTGAGCTGCAATGCATTGCAAAACTCTTTTACTAACTGGGATTTAGATATTAATTTCATCTTTAAATTGCTTAAAATGTTAATTAAAACCTCATTAGTTAATTTCATACTGAAATTAATTAATTGTTTATTTATAAATGATTTGTTTCAAAAAATGCAAAAAAATGCATAATTTAAAACGATTTATTTATAAATAAAAATAAACTAACCACTATTTATAAAGAAAATAAAAATGGATTAACCACTATCATTTAAAAGATAAGCTTTTTAATAAAAAATTATTAAACTACTATTATGAAATGGTATGCTATTAGTGGTTCATGGAGACAAACAAATGATAAAGTTAAAACTGATGTCATTAATATTGTTAAAGATATTATAACTCAGGGGAATGGCATTATTACAGGTGGGGCTTTAGGTGTTGATTATATTGCTACTCAAACAATTATTGAATTTGGCGATCCAAAAACTCAACTAAAATTATATCTGCCTATAAAACTTGATTCATTTTGTAAACATTATCGCAAAAGAGCAGATGAAGGAGTAATAACTCAAGAGCAAGCAGATTTAATCACATTTCAATTGGAAAAAATAGCTAAAGTTGCGCCTAACAGTATTTTTGATGAATGGAGTTTTATAAATGCGAATGTTGAAAGTTATTATGCAAGAAATACAAAAATAATTGAAGACTGCGATGAACTTTATGCTTTTCAAGTTAATAATAGTGAAGGAACACAAGATGCTATTAATAAAGCAAAAGAAATGAACAAAAAAATTTATTTAAAAAAATACAATATCTAACAAGTTTTATTCCTTCAACTCTGGATTTTAATGCTTTGGGGTAGTTGTGGATTTCCCATCTTTCATTCATACATTTCATTGCTCCTGAAGCACTATAAAAAGAGGGTGGGCGTTTGGAAAAAACTCCCGAATGCCCCTGCCGGGATTTGAACCCGGGTTTAAAGATCCGCAATCTCTTGTTCTATCCAAGCTATACTACAGGGGCTATTAGTATATTAAGGAAATTTGGAGTTTTTATAATTTTATCAACTAATAATTATTTCATTTTAATATATTTTTTTAGTATTTCTTGGCTGTTTTCGTCATTTCTGAGCGCATCAATGATTGCTTTGTCTGCTCCTAGTTCCATCGCGTATTTTTCCAAGCCACTGTATTTTTGAACATCAGTTGAGGGAGATTTTAATTCGTTGTAAATTATTCCTAATGTTTTTATCCTATTTTTGCTTGCTTCGCTTATTGAAGCTATCATTTTATAATCAACTCCTTGATTAATAAGCCTGTATTCAAGCTTTATTGTTTCATTTTTTTTATAGTTATCACTGTTCATTATTGTTTCACCCTTAAAAGTTTTTTTTTAGAAAAAGTGAAACCAATTTACTCGACTAATAATACTAAGACGTTTTCTTCTCTTATTAAGCGATTAATTGGATTCATGTTTGTATGTTTAAATTATCATTTCATGTTTAAATATTTTTTTATGGCAAAAAAGGTATATAAATTATTGGAAACTAAATAATTAACTATGGATACGGAAGATTTAGCCTATGTTCTTAATAATAATATGCCTAGAAAAAAGAGTGATATGTCTTCAGAAGAAAGATTTGGAATCATTAAAGATGATGTCAACACTATTATGGATTATCTTACACTACAAATACCTGCTTATATTGAAAAGTCTATTAATTCTCTTCAAAGCCAGATTAATAATTTAAATAATAAGCTTTATTCTTTAGAAACTAAAACAGGCACTCTTGAAAATACTGTTAATAAATTGGCAGAAGAGCAAAAAGCTGCCCCTAAAAGCTTGCGCAGAGAAATTATGGATTTAGGAAAAGACGTTTTTAATCCTAACAGAAAAGATGTTCTAATAACTCCTGATTATGTGAGCAGCAATCAAACACTGCCTGTTCAAGCTAAAGTATCAATGCCTCCTCCACCACCTCCTGCTCCTAAAATTATAGAAAAACCTAAACCTAGTGTCATTCCTTTTGATGATGTGAGAAATGAGTTAAAAGAAAAATTAAGAATATTAAAAAATAAGGCAGATGAAGAGGATTAATTTTTTATAAAAAAAGTCATGTCTCTTTTGTGAACAAAACCATATTTAGTGAAAGCTTTAATCATTGGAATATTTGATTCATAAGTGGATTCATACCATTCTGTAATCCCTGCTTTTTGAAGCAATTCTTCAGCTTTTTTAATCATCTCAATCGCATAATTTTTTCCCCTATACTCATTTTTTATAAAAATCAACAAAAAAGCTCCGTAGCCATTGCCATTATTTTCTAAAGTGAAAAATCCGATTAATTCATTTTTTTCATTGTAAGCGCACAAATTCCAATCTTCAATGGGTGAAATCATTTCAGCTAATCCTTTTTTTGGATTATTTTTCCAATCTAAAAAATCAGGAGTGTTGGTTTTTTTTATAAATTCTAAAAATAATTTTTCAATAAGCTTTTTGTTAATCTTAAAAATTAATTTGGATTTTTCAGAAGCGCTAACTTTTTTATAAAATACCGGCTTTTTGTAATCTATTTTAAATCCAAGATTAATCAAATAATTTTCAATTTTTTTATAATCTTTTAGGTCGCTCCAAACATCCGAAACTATTGACACTTTTTCTAATTTGATTGCTTTTTTTAAATCATTTAAAGATTTTTCATACATTGAGAATTCATTAATCATTAAATTAATATATGCTATTAAATATTTAAATATTGATTTATTTTAAATAATTTTATAAATTATTGATTTTATCAAAATTTTTATTATGAATTATTTAGATTCAATGATTGCGGATTTTTTTAGTGAAAAAATTACAGGAACTAGAAAGGATATTATTAATTATATTTCAAATAAAGGAGTTAAGGCTGCAAGAACAACTATTTATGAGCATTTGAATAATTATGAAAGATCTCAAATAAAAGAAAGTAAAACTAGTGCTTCAATTTATTTTTACAGAAGTGAAGATAAAGAAACTGCTTTAGAATTGCTAAAAGAAAAAGATGCCAGTGTTGAGCCTTTAATTAAATCATTTTTTGAAGAAAATATTATAGGAACAAGGCAGGAAATAATATGTTATGTTAAGCGTAAAAGACCTACTGTTGGTGAAACAACAGTTTTTGATAATTTAGAAAGCTATGAAGCATATTCTTCAACTAATCATCTTAGAGGCAGGCCAATTATTTATTATTTTAAGCTAGAAAATAAAGAAAAAGCATTAAAATTAATATCAAGAATTTAATTGCTTTTATTGATTAATTTATAAATATTATTACTTGAATCCTTCTTTTAATCTTTCGAAAAATCCTTTTCTTGTTTTATTATTTTTATCTTCAAGTTTTGATAATTCTTGCATTAATTCCTTTTCTTTACTATTAAGTTTTGTTGGAACTATTATATTTACTTTTACTAACAAGTCTCCAAAATAATCATCTTTGTTTAGAAATGGCAATCCTTTATCTTTTAATCTGAATACTGTGTTTGGCTGCGTTCCGGCAGGTATTTTTAATAATACTTCTGAATCAAAAGTTTGAATAGTTATTTTGTCTCCAAGCACTGCTTGAGTGTAATTAATATCAACTGTTGTCAATAAATTCTCATTGTATCTTTCAAACTCTGAATGCTCTTTAATATTAATAAATACATATAAATCTCCTGGAGAATTATTGTTTTTTGCTGCATTACCTCTTCCTTTAACTTTTATTCTTTGACCTTCATTAATTCCTTTAGGTATTTTCACTTTAATAGAAACTTTATCTTTTATTCTTCCTTTTCCATCGCAATTAGTGCATGGGTCTTTTATGCTTTTTCCTTTCCCTCTGCAAGATGGGCATACTCCTTGATTTTGCATTCTTATTGGGCCTAGATTAACCATTTGTGTTACGAATCCTTTTCCGTGGCAAGTCTGGCATACTTGTATTTTTGATTTACTGCTTGCTCCTGAACCGTCGCATTTTTTGCATTCTACATAAGCATAATAATTGATTTCTTTTTCTGCTCCAAAATAAACATCTTCTAAATCTATTTCTAAATCATATCTTAAATCTTCGCCAGATTCATCTTCTTGCCTTGAACTTCTTTGGCCAAAAAAGCTTCCGAAAATATCTTCAAAGCCTCCGAACATGTCTTCAAAACCTTGGCCTTGCCCTCCACCGAATCCTTGGAATCCTCCTTGAGCTCCTTGGCTTTGCTGGTCCCTAGTTGTGCCAAACATGTCATATTGCTGCCTTTTAGATTCATCTCCTATAACACTAAAAGCTTCGTTTAATTCTTTGAATTTTTCTTCTGCGCCTTTTTCTTTATTAACATCTGGGTGGCATTTCATTGCCATTTTTCTGTAAGCTTTTTTTATCTCATCTTGGCTTGCATCCTTGCTTACTCCTAATGTTTCATAATAATTTTTTGGCATAATTAATCAGTTCACTCTTCAAGTATTTAAAAAAGTTAATAAAAAAAGAAATAAAAAAAATTAAAAAGAAGAAGTTTTACTTCTTCTCTTCAAAATCTCCGTCAACTACTTCTCCTTCTTCGCTGCCGTCTTTTTTAGGCTTTTTTGGAGCTCCTTCTTTTGGCTTACTAGCTTCAGCGTCAGCTGCTGCTTTTTGATAAAGTTTTGTAGTGAATTCTTGAATCATTGTTTCTAATTCTTCCATTTTTTTCTTAATGTCTTCATGATTCTCGCTTGCAAGCAATGTCTTTAATTCAGCTGATTTTTCTTCCAAGTTTTTCTTGGTTTCAGCATCCATTTTGTCTCCCATTTCTTTAATTGTTTTTTCAACAGTGTAAGTCATTGTTTCAGCTTTATTTAGCAATTCAACTTGTTCAGCTTTTTTCTTATCATCTTCTTCATATTGCTTTGCCTGCTCTTTCATTCTATTAATTTCTGCATCGCTTAATCCAGTTGATGATTTAATGCTAATTGCTTGCTGTTTTCCTGTGCCTAAATCTTTAGCGCTTACGTTAATTATTCCGTTTGCATCAATATCAAAAGTTACTTCAATTTGTGGTATTCCTCTTGGTGCTGGAGGTATTCCAATTAAATCAAATTTACCCAGTGAATGATTATCTGCTGACATTGGCCTTTCTCCCTGTAAAACATGTATACTTACTGCTGGCTGATTGTCTGCTGCTGTACTATATACTTGGCTTTTTTTGATTGGAACTGTAGTGTTTCTGTCAATCATTTTTGTAAATATTCCTCCTAAAGTTTCAATTCCTAAGCTTAATGGTGTAACATCTAATAATAATACATCTTTTATCTCTCCACCCAGTACTCCTGCTTGTATTGCTGCTCCTACTGCAACAACTTCATCAGGATTAACTCCTTTATTTGGCTCTTTTCCAAAAAATGTTTTAACTTTCTCATAAATGCTTGGAATCCTTGTTGGTCCACCTACTAATATTATTTCATCAATTTGCGCTTTTGTTATTCCTGCATCCTTGATTGCTTTTTCGCAAGGAGCTATTGTTTTTTCAAGCAAATCTTTTACTAAATCTTCAAATTTAGCTCTTGATAATTGCATATTTACATGAACGGGGTTTCCATCAATCATAGTAATATATGGAATATTAATTTCAGTATTAGTTGTTGTTGAAAGTTCTATTTTTGCTTTTTCTGCAGCTTCTTTTAATCTTTGTATTGCAGTTTTATCTTTTGACAAATCAATGCCGTGCTTTTTCTTGTAATCATCAACTATGTAATCCATTATTCTTTGATCCCAGTCAGCTCCACCTAAATGAGTGTCACCATTTGTTGATTTTACTTCAAAAATTCCATCACTTAATTCTAAGATACTTACATCAAATGTTCCTCCTCCTAAATCATAGACTGCTATTTTTTTGCTTCCTTTCTTATCTAATCCGTAGGCTAAGCTGGCACTTGTTGGCTCATTAATTATTCTTAAAACTTTAAGTCCTGCTATTTCTCCTGCTTGTTTAGTTGCTTGTCTTTGTGAATCGTTAAAATATGCTGGAACAGTTATTACTGCACTGTCAACTTCTTCTCCTAAGAATGCTTCTGCATCTTTTTTTAATTTTGATAAAAGCATTGCACTTATTTCTGGAGGTGAATATTGCTTTCCTTTAAGCTCAACCCTTAAGTCTCCATTTGGTGCTTTTACTACTTTGTAAGGTGCATGAGTCAAATCAAATTTTATTGCTGAATCATCATGCTTTCTTCCCATGAATCTTTTAATATGAAATACTGTATTTTCAGCATTTATTACTGCTTGTCTTTTTGCTGGAGTTCCTATTAATCTTTCTCCTTCTTTTGTGAACGCAACCATTGAAGGCATTATTCTGTCTCCTTCAGAAGTTGGAATTACTTGAGGTCTACCTCCCTCAATATATGCCATACAGCATTTTGTTGTACCTAAATCAATACCTATTGTTCTTGCCATTAATTATCACCTTTAATTTTAATGTTAGTGTTTCACACCAACACTCTTTGTTAGTGTAATATACCAACAATACTTATTTATAAATGTTGTGGCAAAACACCATCATAATAATTAGAAATATTATGATTAATCATAAAATGCTTGGGCATTTTTATTTATATTAAAATTATCTCCAGTAATTGCCTTGTTTAAAATCTCATGAAATTTGTTTTTATTAAATGCATAATAAGCATTGATGAAAAATGAACGATCAATATTCCTAAAATTTGATTTTAATTCATGATTGTTTACAAAGTTTAAAAAAGAAAATTTTAAATCTTCAGGAATTTCATCAAACAATATATTATAGTCAATTTTATTTGGATTTAATTGCTTAATAACTTCACTAGAAAAATCAGTTTTATCTTGTTGCGCAAATTTTAAAGCAATGAGCGCAAAATGCCTAAACTGCCCATATCTTTCAACAGGAATATCTTTATACATAATCATAAAATTTTCAATAAAAGAAACTACTTCTTTATTATTAGTAACCATCATAATATCATTTGTTTCATAATCTTTAATTGCATTAAATTGTGAATAAATTTTAGTCTTATCAGTCATCATTGTATACATAATTCTTGAAAATTGAAACAATAAATTAGGATGCTCTAAATAATGCCTTTTAGATAAATACTTGTCAATTTTATGAGTTATATTAAATGTTAATTCAGGAGAAACTTCATAAATTCTAGGATTAAATTCATTTAATTTCATTGCAATTAAATATGTTTGCTCATCAATTTCGTTAATAGGTATATTATTATTTGTTGCATAATCTTTTAGCATATTAATAAATGATTTTCCTAATTTTTTATATTCAGGTATTTGTTCCTCTTTAATTAAATTTTGACTTAAGAGTTTTCCAGTATGCCTAGACAAAATATTCTCCAAATCAAAATTGCTATTATATTTACCCATAATATGAATTACTGAATAATTTCTCTTTAAAAATCTTATTTATTAAAGTATATAGTTACATTTATATTAACAAAACTTTGCAAATGTTAATTTTTTAAGCATTTTAAATTTAAATATTATTTTTATATTTTTTTTCTATTTCTTCAAGCTCATCTTTCATTTCTTTAATGAATTCTGCCT
>JAQVLH010000042.1 GCA_028704265.1 Candidatus Nanoarchaeia archaeon | reverse complement strand
TAACTTAACTGCCCGAGCACTGTTCCTTTTTCGCTTAAAGCAACCCTATTCTTTGCACTGCTTACACTGAAAGTTAAACTAGGTAATAATGTTAAATCCTGCAAAGTTATTGCAAAAGAATTCGAAAACTCTGCCAAGAATGCCTGGCTATTAAAATAAGTAGGAGTAATGCTTGATTCTGACAAGTCAATTGTTTGAGCATTTGTATTTATTGATAATTTTTTTTCAGGATGAGACTCTATTAAAACATCATGAGTTCCCTCGCTTATTGGAAGCCTTAAAGTGTTAGAATTGAAAGTTCCCGAAATAGTAACAGAATCTTTTGAGCCTGATAATTCTAAAATTAAATTATTTCCATTTAAGCTATAATCTAATGCTCCAGTAACACTCTGAAGAGTTTCAGAATTTCTTAGCACTAAAGTATAAGAGCTTAAACTATCACCTAAAGAGTTAAAATCAATCTCGTAAACAAAATTATTTTTTAATTCATCAAAAATGTAATGAAAATCAGCATCAACTAATACTTGCTCAACATCTTCTCTTTGAATAATTACAACATCATTCAATTGAGAATAACGCTCATTCCCTCCAACAACATAACCATTAATTAAATTAAAAGTTAAATTCCTCACAGGACCAGGAATAACTAAACTTAACTGCCCCAAAGAAAGAATCTCAAAACTTCCAACAAAATTAAAACTAGAATCAGCAATAAAAAAATAACCATTATTATCAAAACTTACTGGAGTATTCACTCCATTAATTTTCAAATTATTTAATACAATATTATCTATTGAACCTAACAAATAAACCTTAACATTCTCACTGTTTAACACATCCCCTGAACCCTGAAAACTTAAAACATTAGCATTTAAATCCCCACTAATAGTCAAACTATTAATAGAATAAATATCCTCAACAGTAGAAAAACCAGCACCTAATAAAACAATCAAAGAAAATAACGCGAAAAATAATTTCCTCATAAGCAAAAACAAACACTAGGATTAATTAAAAAACTTGCTCTTGAATAATGATAAATTTTAATTAAAATAAATATAGGAAAAGAATTATATAAACAAATCTTTCCTTGAAAACATTTATATTAAACTTATGATTTTTAGTAGTTATTATGGGCATCCAAACTGAGTATAATCCTGATTTAGCATTGAGAAATATCAATGAATTTAAGAACAGTAATCGAAAGAAAGAAGAATGTATACCTGAAAATTTTACTAAAGGACAAATATATGAATTCCTAAAAAAAGGACAAAGAAATTATTACATTCAAGGAGAAATCCCACTTTTGGAAACTAAAGGAAATCAGCAACTTTCAAAACCATTAGCGAGCATAATAATTTTAGAATCAACACATTTTTTACTAAATAATGAACCTTGGACTAAAGGAAAATTTAAAGTTATTGAAGTATTTGATATTAAAAATCCTGAAATTCATTTTAATGGATTTGCAAAAGTAAACTAAACAATTTCTATTAATAAAAAAAATTATTTTGATTAATTACTCTAATTCTCCCCAGTAGGGTATTTTTAGTTTGGCCTTAGTTGGCACTGTATAAGAGTCTATTTTCTTCTTAGAGTATCCCGTTGAGGTTTTAAAAACAACCTTTTGGGCAGTATCAGAAAATAAGTACGCCCTGGCTGGGCAACCATATAAACTGATAACGCCCTAACTTTTAGGTCGTTTTTTTATTTATGATAATCAAATGAGACAGTGATTTTATATAAATGTTTTATAATTTTTCTATTAATAGAATATTTAATAAGTATTAGAATTTAAAGAAAAATATTAATCTAAAATTTCAGTTTTTGTGAATGTTCTGAAATTTTGTATATCCCACCATAAATATTGAGCCATATCATTATAATCTTCTTCATTGCTGCTTATCATTTTTTTAAAATTATTAACCATTTTTTCTTTGCACTTAGCATGAGATTCATTTATTGAATTTCCTTTTAATAAAGATTCAACAAGAATCACAGATGGTTCAAGAAAAAGCTTTAATGTGCTATCATTCAATGGCCTGCTAATTAATTCTGGACTATAATATAATATAAAATCATTAATATAACCTGTGTAACTTAAAGCTCCTTCTTTAATACTGCTTGATCCTAATCCAACTCCAGATTGGCAGGAGATTGCATAAATTGTTTTTGATTTAAGAGTGTAATCATTAGTTCCGGCAATTAATAAAGGCTGATTTTTATGCCCAGTAACCATATTTATAGTTCCATGACCATTAAAAACAATGAATTCAGGATTGTTTTTAACTAAACCTTCATAATTAGATTTATTTGCTTTTTCCCTGTGCAAATCAAAAACTTCAAAACCCTTATCTTTAGCAAAAGTTATTGTTTGATTCATAAAACTAGAAAGCAAAAAAGTTGTATCATCATGCTCAGGCCTAGTAATTAAAAATTTAGGCATATAATGTACCTGATTTCATTGCTCTTAGAAAAGCCATTTGAATTTCAACTATTTTTTTGCCAACAGCATCTTCATTTTCAACATGTTGGATTAATTCATCCTTATTGAACTGCCCTTCAGAGCCTATTGATATTTTTTTATTTGCAGGCATTTTGCTTAATCTAAAAATAACAAGTTGCTTTTCTTTTTCAGAAATAACCTCACTCATATTATACTCATCTCATTTAATTCTTTAAGAATTTTTTTGCTCTTTTCAGTTTTATTAAAAACCTCAATATATGCTACATTCCAAGTTATTGGCTCTTTATCCATTACCAAAATCACTTCTTTTCTTAAACCCAAAGGCAAATCTGCATAAATAGCAAGAAAACTCTCTCTTAACTCCATACTTAAGAAAGAAGTAATTATACTTTAAAACTTTTCTCTTTTAATAAACTCAAAAAAGTTACTCTAATTCATTCCAGTAGGGTATTTTTAGTTTGGCCTTAGTTGGCACTGTATAAGAGTCTATTTTCTTCTTAGAGTATCCCGTTGAGGTTTTAAAAACAACCTTTTGGGAATTATCAGAAAATAAGGACGCCCTGGCTGGGATTCGAACCCAGGTTATCGGCGTGACAGGCTGATGTCCTAACCACTAGACTACCAGAGCGTTATTATTAATATTGACATTAAAGAGTTTTTAAACTTTATTACTATTTTTGAAAAGTTTACTTAGTCAAAAAATAGTTAGAAAATTCATTGTAAACATAGATTTTTTTAGCAATTAATGAATTAAGTTTAGGATTATAAATCTCCTGAAACAAATCACCAATATACATTTCATCCTCGCTGACTGTTGAATTTTTAAATTTATTATGAACAGAAACTATAACATTCTCTAAATCTTCAATACTGTGAGTTTTTTGTAATTTAACTCTTAAAATATTTTGAAATTGCTCTTTTGAAATTATTTCCCTTGCTCCATTATAAGGATTATTTACTGCCTCAAAATATTTGCTTATCATTTTTTAAAAAAGAAAAAATCGTTAATTTATAATTCTTTTGCTTGAATTAAATAATGATTAATTTAATCATTTATGCTGATAATGTTTAATTTTCAGTTTCTTCAACTTTTTTTTTCTTTTGGCCTACAGATAATATTAATGTTTGAGTGTTTACTATTTTAGCAATTTTTCCTTCCTCATTTAATATTTCAACCCTGCTATTATCAAGTTTTAAATCCCCTAAAAATCCAACTTTAGTCTTAACATTGTAAGAGAATTCAACATTTTCTTTTGGCTTTAAATTTTTAACATTCCATTGAATATATTTTTGCTTGCCAACTGGTTTAATTTCTCCGCGAACTGTACCAAAATCATAAACATCAGAAATTAATGAAGGCAAAAATTCTCTTATTTTTAAATTAAATTTATTATTAGACACATTAGTTATGTTTAAAATTATTTTAAAGCTGAGAGAATTATGGGTTACTTTTATATCTTTTAATTCTTTTTTAACAATTAAAGACCTTGTTAAAGATAAATAAATAATTACTATTAATAATATTGAGATTAGTGTTGGTATTAAGTAATCTATTTCGTAGCTTAAGGTTATGCTTTCCCCTGGATTTAATGCTGGAACTTCATAAATTATTGAATTTAAAGTTACTGAATATGGAACTGTTGCTGATTTTATTAATAATGATTCAAAAAAGTTTATTTGCTGCTCTTGAACAAAAGCTTGGCTTGCAACACTTTTAGAATTAGTAATTATTATTTTATTATTTTCATAAAAGGATTCAATTTCTCCTTCTTCTTTTATAGTTGTTACACCAACTACGCTACCAAGATTCATTTCATACCATTTCATTGAAACATTAATCTTCAAATAAGAGCTGGCTAATTCCTCATTAATGTTTAAAAGAACTTTATAAGGATTTACTCCTTCTAATAAATCAATTTGCTTTGAAGTATAATAAACTGAACTGTCAGAGTCATCATAAACATTTATTTGCAAAAGAGCAGTTTTTGCTTTTTCAAAATAATTATTTTCAATAGTAAGAGTTAAATTAAAATCTTCTAAAGGATTAATATCTTGATCAATTTCTATTGAATTAAGTTTTAAATATAATTCAGGCCCTTTTACATCATAACTTATTCTTTGAGTTACTTCAGTAAAATCGCTAAATTTAATGAAAACATCTTCATAATATCTTTGAGCTACAAGATTATTTGGAACAATTATTTTTATTTTTGCTACAGTTTGGCTATATGCAGGCAAAACTAAATAATATGTTGGCTCAATTGCATAAAGTTTATCTGATAATATGAATATTGTTGCTGTTTTATTCCACATATCCGTGTTATTTATTAATAAATTGTAAGCAACTATCTCTCCTGGCTTTACTTGATTATTTATTACACTTGTTTTAATATCAATTCCAGCGCAAGCAATAGGCATTATTGCAAGAATGAACAAGATTGAAATAACATATTTTTGCATAAGGTTTTAGATGATTTAATTATTTTTAAATATTGCTTAGTTTGAATACTGTTTTTACAGTTTTTTCTATTAAATCTTCACACTCAGGGATAGAAATCCCTTTTAGTTGGGATATTTTTTCATAAGAATAAATTACATTTAAAGGAGTATTCATACATTCTTTCCATAGATATGGACTATCCGTTTCGCATAAGAGTTTTTCTATTTGGATTTCTTTTACTAAATCTTGAAATTGCTGCGAATATTTTATATTTGCAGGTATTGAAAAATAAATATTAGGATTATTTAATGCTTCTTTTAATAATTTTTTTTTACCAGTGAAGCAATGAAGGATTGCTGGAACTTGAATTGAGATTAATTCATTTATTACCTCTTTTTCAGCATTTCTTGAATGAATTATTAATGGCTTGCTTAATTTTTCAGCAAGCTGGATTATTTTTCTAAAATTAATCAATTGAGTTTCATCAACTCCTTCTTTATAATCAATTCCAACTTCACCTATTGAAATTATTTTATCTTTATTTTTTATTATTTGATTTATTATTTTTGAATCAAAAATATTAGTAGGATGCATACCTAATGAAGCATGAACATTGCTGTAAGTTTTTGAAAATTCAAGCACTTTTTCATTATCTTCATAATCTAATCCGTTAAGAATTATGGAAATATTATTTTTTTCACATTCAGTTATTATTGTGTTTGGATTACTATATTCTTTATTTGTCAAATGGCAGTGGATGTCGTATTTCATTGATAGTAAAGTATAAAACTACTAATTTATTATTTTATTCATTATGAGGGAAGATATATTTATTGCCTTATTAATTATTGTAGGCTTTGCTTTATTGTTTTATTTTCAAACTTGGACTTTTTATGTATTCATTTTAATTGTTGCTTTTACAGTCTTTTATTTGTTTTTTATTAAAAAATATGACGAATTTGAAAGAGGAATTATTTTTAGAATGGGAAAGTTTAACAGGGTTGCTGGCCCAGGGTGGAGTGTTGTTTTGCCTTTTTTTGAAAAAGAATTCTCAAGAATTGATGCCAGAACAAGAATGATTGAATTAAATGTTGATGAAGCTTACACTTTAGATGACTTAAGATTAAATATTAATGGAATGTTTTATTATAGAATTATTGATGCTGAAAAAGCAATTTTAAAGATTGATAATTACACTAAAGGGATTGAAAACTTAATTATCAGCCAAACTAGGAATGTTATTGGAAAATTAAACATGAGAGAAGTATTTTCTAATTTATCAAGATTAAATGATATTTTAATTGAAGCTATTAAGAATGATGTTTTGAAATGGGGTATTGATGTTAATATGATTCAGTTAAAAGAGGTTATTCCTCCTATGGAAATCGCTGTTGCTATGCAAAGTAAAGAAATTGCTTCTAATGATTTGCAAGCTGAAAGATTCAGAGCTGAAGCTAAAAAATTAGTAATGAAAGCTATTGGTGAAGGAGCTAAGCATTTAGATGACAGAGCTATGATGTATTTATATTTAGAGGCTTTGAAAGCAATGGGTGAAGGGCCTGGAAGCAAAATTATTTTCCCTGCAGAGTTTATGAAAATTTTAGGCAACGTTGGAGCTGGATTAAGCAAAGGCTCTTTGAAAGATGAAGATATACCTGCACTTATTCAGCAAGTTAAGAATGCTTTAACTGGGTCGCAGTAATTATTTATTTTCTTTGATTTTTTTTAATAATCCTGCTAGTGCTCTTGCTTCTTTTTTTCGCAAGAATGCTCGGTTAATTACGTTGACAAATACTTCTTTGAAATTGTCAAAATTGATGATGCCTTTTTTTAATTCATCTAATCTCATGATTACTGCTTTCAATTCTCTCTTATTGGCCAGTTTTTCTAAGCAGTCATCTTTAGATGACAGTTCATATAATATTATTGTTAGGGCGTGGCTGATGTTTAAGGCTTTATAATCCTTGCTTGTTGGAATGTGAACTAAGATACTGCATTGCTTTATCTCTTCATTGAGTAAGCCTTTATCTTCCCTTCCGATTACTATGCAATAGTTTAAGTTTGAGTCAATGTTTTTTGCCAGCTCTTTTGGAGTAAGATATAGCCTATGGATGTTGCTTGAACTGCCTAATTTAGCGCTTGTTGCTATTAAGTAATCAGCTTTAATTTCACTTAAATCTTTAATTATTTTTGCTTTTTCTAAAATATTTATTGAACGCATTGCTCTTGCTTTGCTTTCATCAGTAATTATTTCGCACTCAGAATTTACTAAATACAAGTCTTTTATTCCAAAATTAGCCATTGCTCTTGAGATTGCTCCTAAATTCCCGCTAGTCTGCGCGCCCACTACTGCTACTGATATCATTAATTTATTAGAATATTTTAAAGATTTATAAAATATTGGCAATTCATAATTTTTCTTTTATTCCATCTAAAGCATATTCCAAATCATCCTTTTCTATTAAATCTCCAGTATATTTGCATGTTCCTGCAATGCTTGAAATTATGCCAGTTAAATACAGCGTTGCTGAAACATTTTTAGTCAAAATGCCTAATATTACTCCTCCTATTATTAAACAATAATTTATTTTCTTACTTCTTTTAACGTTTTTATAGGTATAAACAGCATAATCTATTTCTTTGCTTAATTCAGGCTTACTATTTTTTAAAACATAATCCAATTTTTGAGAATGATTTAAATTATTCCATTCATAAATATTTGATTTTATCATTTCAAATATTAAAAAATTAAAGGATTAAGAAATTTTTTAGATTATTCACGAAAAAAGGAGTGATTTTTTTATATAAATAATAATTATTTACCATATAGTAAATAATTCAATTATTTAAATAAAGAAAACATTAAAAGTGCTATGGAATTTAAAAAAGAAGAGATTAGAGATTTAATAATCTCAATTATAGGCTTAACCATTCTCTCAGGCATTTTTGATTTTGCCAATGTAATAATATATTTTTTTGTATACACAATTTCCACATTATTTAAATTAATAGTGCAAAAATATTCTGCAAAAAAATATGAATTAGAAGCTAATTATATATTTAATTATAATTTTTTTATAGTAAGTTTAGGTTTAAGTCTTTTATCATTTGGAACAGTAATTTTTCCAATATTAGGATTTACTACTCCTTCTCAAAAATCTATGAAAAGAATAGGAAAAAGTTATTCTGAAATAACTTCTGATGAAAAAGGCTGGATTTCATTATTAGGCATATTGTCAAGTATTTTTTTAATTATTATTTCTTCAATATGTATTAATTTAAACCCCTTATTTTTTCAAAAAATGATAGATATTAACCTATTGTTTTTGCTTTTTTCACTTATTCCTTTTACAAAATTTGATGTCATCACAATTTTATGTTGGAATAGATTCTTATGGGTTGCGTTACTTCTATGCTCATTTGTATTTGCATTATTAATAGCTTACCACATTAACATTTTTGTCTCTATTTTATTATTAACTATAATATTTATTGTATTTTTTATT
>JAQVLH010000041.1:7200-8489 GCA_028704265.1 Candidatus Nanoarchaeia archaeon | reverse complement strand
GGTTTTTTTTAATCGTGCTTAATTTATCATCAAATAATTCAGGAATAATATAGTCTTCCAAATTTACATTAAAATTATTGCTTTTTGCCAAATTTTGCAGATTTGTTAAAGCTACTGTTAATTTTTCTCTTTTTTCTTTAAAATTAGTAGAATTTGAAGACTCTAAACCGCTATATTCATTTATTAATTTATTAACTAAATTTAATTTATTATTAGTATCCCTTACTGCAATAATTTCATTTAATATGTATGGACTAAAAAAATCAGGATTAACATAATTATTTATCTCTACAAATTCTTCAGGCTCTTTCTTAAATTTAAATTCGCTATTTTTTCCTTCCTTAAAATTTTCAAGCTCTTCTTTATTCTTTTTTAAAAATATATTTTTGTCATTTATTTGCTTTAATTTTTCATCAAAATCATATTTTGCTTCAGGCAATAATATTTTTTCAATTTTTATATTCGAAATTTTATAAACAGAATTTCTTCCAGCATCATTTAATTTATGAAACTTTGAACCAGTTGTTTTTTTATTTTCTTTCTTCGCAGAATAAACAGAATAAAGACCTCCAATTCCTGCTAATGCTAAAGAAATAATAGCTCCTGCTGAATGTTTAATAATATGGTTAGTAGTGTCAGATATATTAGCATCAATAGGTACAGCTTCATCAATTAATGTTTGCAAAGAATCTTCTAAAGAAGTAAGTTCTCCATAATTAGTTTTAAGAGTACTTAATTGAGATTCAATAGTTTTTTTAGTATCAAAATTTGAACCTAATATTTTAGATTTATTCCACGCGCTTTTCATTTCCTCATAACTTGCAGGCCCGCCATTTACTCCATCTTTTGTAACAATGCCATTAAAAGGATCAGTTACTTTTTCCTTAGTAACAGAGTCTATGTAGCAATCAGGATAAGAGTCCCCATTTAAATCAACAGGGGCATAGCCTTGTGATTTTATATAATTATCAAGGGTTTCAAAATCATTAAATTCCTTAGGAGTTAATGCAGAAGTATCTAATGCTGATTGAGCATTAAGCAATTCAGATTGTTTTGATTCTATTTCAGAAATTTTATCAGCAACAGCTTTTTTAGCATCATCATTAATTTTTTTTTCTGAATTAAAACCCTTACGAGTTTTATAAATACTTAAAGCTCCAATTCCTAAAGATACACCCAAAACTGCTAAAGCAGGCACTCCTAAAATTCCTAAATAATAAACTGCACCTTTAGTAATTGCGCCTTTAGCATAATTAAATGC
This sequence comes from Candidatus Nanoarchaeia archaeon, assembly GCA_028704265.1. Classification (GTDB taxonomy): domain Archaea; phylum Nanobdellota; class Nanobdellia; order Tiddalikarchaeales; family Tiddalikarchaeaceae; genus JAQTTT01. Next base: position 7,228 of record JAQVLH010000041.1, on the reverse strand, counting down.
TTTTTTTTTTAAAAAACTCTTAACTTGA
>JAQVLH010000041.1:0-7190 GCA_028704265.1 Candidatus Nanoarchaeia archaeon | reverse complement strand
GGATCAAGAACTAAATTGACAAGATACTCTTTAGAACTATTAATCCTATCCTCTAATTTACAATTAATAAGACTCAAATTTTCTTCAGAATCAACATGTTTGAAAGTAAGTTCTTTATTATTATTTTTTGATAAAAGATTTAATGCAATAGATTCTTGCGCATTTAGCATAGCTTCTAAAGATTTATTATTCTGATTTGATTGAGAAACAAATATTATTTCCTTATCTTTTATAATAAATTTTCCAATCTCTCCCTCATGCTCAAAATCTTCTTCTTCATATTCTGTTTCTCCATAAATAATATTCCTATTTGAAATTAAATAATCAATAACATTATTTGGCCTAAAAACTACTTTGTTTGATTTATTTCCAACAGTAGTTCCAAAATAAAGTTTAGAACCTCTTACAGTAATATTTTCATCAATTTCTAAAGTAATCTTATTATTACAATAAGGGCATTCTTCATCAATATTTACTAAAAAAACTTTTCCCCTTTCAATAACATCAGGAACAGTTACACTTTCTTTCGTTGTTCTTGTTTTATTAAATGCTTCATACCTAAATCTAAATTCTTCATCTTCCATTAATTTATCATGATAAGTTGCAACATCACTTAATTTGAATTTAGGAGATAATTTATATTTTTCTTCAACTAACTCTTTTGCTTTTTTATTCATTTCAAATTGGCAAAGATTACAAGTATAAGTAAAACGTTTATTCATTTTATATTAAACTTATTTAAATCATTATAAAAACCTTTTTTATTACGCAATAGTAGTTACACAATAAAACAATATATTTAAATTAAAAATCTAATTTAAACTAGTTATGTCAACTAAATTATACTTTTTCGCATTATTATTTTTATTAATCTCAACAGCTTATTCTTTAAAATGCGCAAACGAGTTACAAGAGTCTTTAGGAACATGCATTAACGTAACTTACAATTTGATAAACAATAGAGGCCAAGCATATTATGCATGCTCAATAATAACAGATAATTTATGGTATTATAACAAATGCACAGCAACAGTAGCAACAGGTAACATAATTTCAGATAATGGCAATATAGTTGCTGAATGGTGGAGCAATGAAGCAAATAAAGTAAGCGCATGCGCAGGAAAAGACGGCTACACCTGCAATGTCAATCCATTATTTAATTTTAAGCAAGAACAAACATATATCTATGTAGGTTATTGTGATTCTTCAGAACAAACCTGCGTGAAGTGCTCCACTCAAAAAACTGAATTAAAAAAATTTGACGGAACAGGAACAGTAAAAACAAGCATAAACGGAGCAGGAAACGGATTATGCGAAAAAGGATGCAGCGCAAGCCAAGAATGCGACGAAAAAGCAACAGGATATAATATTGTCAGCGCAGGATGCACAAATAATTGCGAATGGCAAACCTGCGGGAATTACAACTGGAACTCAACAACTAACCTATGCCATACTACTTGCCAATCAAATAGTCAATGCTTATCATCAGCAGTGTGCGACTTAGTAATCAACCCAAACACTTGCAAAGTAGACTCGCAATTCCCAACTTACTCTTACTATTTTCACACAGACATAACATCAACTCCAGACAATTCAATAATCAGAGGAGACTTAGTAATGTTAAGCGCTTACTGGACAGATAATTTATACCTATCATACGCTGACTTAGAATTATTCACCAACAACGAATGGGCATCTTATGCAAGAATAGAAAACATTAACTCTCAAAACTCTTGGACTAACTACACAATAAACACAACCTCATTCTCTGAAGAATTCGTTAACTGGAGAATAACAGTAACAGACATAGCAGGCAACACAAACACAACACCCACCAAAAGCTTCTACGTCTACGAAAAAAGCGCCAAATTCAACATAACAATGAATTACAATAATTTATTATCATTCACAGGGTGGGGGCAAATAGAAAACAATTTGAAAGCAAACAATTCAAACAATTCAACATTCATAGGAGAAATTACATTAATTCATGACGGCAGAGGGATTAACTCAAAATATTCATTCAAAATAAATGAATCCTTGCCTTCAACTATTAGAATAAAAATAAACAATAATTCTAATCCATTAACTGCAACAACATTAACTGACTCTTTGCAAAATCCTACCTGGTGTCAATCCCAAATAAGAGGAGACGTTTGCCAAATCTGGATGTGGATGGACTTGGATTACGGCAACGAGCCGGCACAATACTTAAGACAATTAGTGATAAAACATGAATCAAATAATTAAACAAAAACGCCTCAATAAGCCTTATAAAGAGAAAGAAACTAAAAAACTCATGGAAAACAAGCTCTTAATCGCAATTCTAATACTATCCACAATTACTTTAAACACCGCATACTCAGAAGACGTCTGCAGATACATCGAAGGACAAACAATCTTCAGATGCGATGACGCATTACCTAATTTAATTATAATTCCTGGAACAGAACAAAATTTAACAATTTATTGTTGTTTGACTGGAGATTCATATAATAATACTAATAGCTATCAAGGAAATATTAAAATTTTACCTAATTATACCTATAGAAATGAATATTTTGAAAATGGAACAATGATAAGTGAAATTTTAATAAAATTTTACAATGCAAGTAAATGGATTTCAGCATATTATTTACCTGAAGATATTACTGGTTTTCAAACATTTCCAGTAATAATAACTTTTAAAGCACCTACTTTTAGTAATGAATACAAAGAAGGTATGATATTAAATGCAAGATTTGATTTATCTATCCATATTTTAGGTAAAATGATTCCTCAATTAGCAATAATACCTAATATAATGCTTCCTGCTGATTATAAAACTGTAGACTACAGAATATATATTTATATTGTTGGAGCAGTTGTTTTATTATTAGTTTTATTTATAATAACCTTTAAAAATAATAGAATCAATCACAAAGTAAAAGGACTTTTTAGAAAACTAAAAAGCAAGGCTAAGAAACAAGAAACAAAAGAAGAGCCAAAAGTTGAACAAAAAAAGGAGGACGAAAAAAAACATGAATAAACAAATAATGGGGATTTTAGGAACACTATTAATGTTAGGAACTGCATTATCTCCCACACCAGAATTGGATCAAGCAGTATCTTTTCAAATTACAATTGTAAAAGATGCAACAATTTCAATTAGTACTTTAAGAGTAACAGAACCAGATACTTCATTAGAATTCCAGTTAGGTATTGCTACTATTGATGAACCTACAGCATTACCAACAAATGGAAATTTAGAATCTGAAACTTTGGGATATTGGGATATTACAAATATAGGTAATACTGATGTTGATTTAATGGTTGAATCAAGTGCTGATTTTGGAACCGCACCTTATTTAGGTATTAGTTCAAAAGTTGGAAATGTACAAGTTTATGGTGATGGTTCTGCTTATAGAACTTTAGATATTGATCCAATAGCTTATAATGTAGATTATACTGGGGATTCTTTTGCTAAAGATTCAGTTACTAAATTTTATCAAAGAGTAGCAGCAGATAAAACTGCAACAGGAGGTTTTAGTTCTGATGCACTTACAATTACTATTACAAGTAGTCCACATATATAAATGAATTTTTTTTTTATTTAATTTTCATTTATTTTTTTTATTTTTTTTTAAAAATTTTTTAATTAGTTACAAATAAAAAAAGGGATTAATGATGAAACATGATGAAAAGCAAAATATTAGCAATTATTGTATTATTTATTAGTTTAAGCTTTTCATTCAAATTAGCATTCTCAAATACACAATACATAGAATTCACAATATTTATTGACAGGACAGCTCCTGAATATTATAATGAAACAATTACTGCAGACATAATTAATAATTCAAATGAAGAGATAAACATTTCAGCCTATTGGATAGATAATCACGCATTAAACTTTTATTATTATGAATCAAACATAACAGGAACTTTCACGAACTCAACTTCTAAGAGTTTTACTCAAGGATACAGCAATGAAACAATAAAAAATATTAACGCAGACTATGAGGGAAGAAGCGTTTATTATAAATTAATCGGATTTGACAGGGTAGGTAATTTAAACAGCACTGAATATACGCAATTTAGTATTTTAAACCAAACACCATTGTTTACTAATGTATCGCAATCAAATGACAATATTGCTGCAGGAAATAATATTACTCTAGCAGCTTATTGGAATGACAATTTTAATATAAAAAATGCTACTTTGCAATTCGATGAAACAGGCTGGACTGATAAGGAAGATATGATAATTAATTCTTTAGCCTCATGGAGTAATTTTACTTATAATACTACTGGCTTAAGCGGAAGCGTAAGCTGGAGAATTAAAGCCTCTGATAATGTGGGTAATATTAATACTACTGAAGCCATGAGCTTTAGCGTGATTTAGTTTTCTTCTAATATTGCTTTTATTTTTGCAACGAAAAGGTTTGATTTTATTCTTAATTGCTCAACTTCTTGTGCGCTGAATTTTATGTTTGTCGAATAAGCTGCATCTTCCCTTTTATTTTTTGATTCCACATAAAATAAAACATCCTGATAATCCAGCAAATTGGATAAAATCTCAATATCTTCATGGTTTAAATCTTTTTTATAAAATTCTTTAATAAGAACGCATAAAGTTGCAAGATGATTTTTTGAACTATAACCTTTTGTTAATATAAGGGCTAATGCTGCATGATAGCAAGCATAATAACAGCCAGTTATTGACCAATCAAGAAATCCTAATTTTAAATTTTCTTGAACGAATCTTAAGTTATGCTCTGCTTTTAGCAAATGCCCTGAAATTTCATTAATATCTATTTTTTGTTTTATAAGAATATTATTTGTTAAAAAATTATTTAGTTTTTCATTTAAAAATTCATTATTTTCAAGCAATTGTTTTAAATCATACTCTTTCATTATGCAAAACCTCATAATAATAAATATGATTTAATACTGGGTAGCCTGTTTCTAATGCTGATTGTATTACTTTGTCTTCTTTAAGTTTTAATTCTTTTTTAAAATCTTCAAAAGTCATTTGAAAAGTGCTTATTTTCATGGCATTCAATGCGTCAGCTTCTTTTTCAGCATTGCTAGTGTTTATTTTTGAATTTGTAATTATAAGAATATCAATGTCTGATTCTTCTTTGTATGTTTCTTTGGCTGTTGAGCCAAAAATTACTGCAAATATTGGCTGCTGAGGAAGAGAGTTTAAATAAGTGTTTATTGCATTTTTTCTTAAAAGAGGCAATTTTTGAAGTTTTTCAATATCAAGCATTGCAAGAATAGAATACACTTGAGAATTATGAAGAAGAGAGTATTGTTTAAGATTTCCTAATTTTTCTGATTTTAATATTTTATTTTTTTCTAACTCATTAAGATAACGAGATATGCTTTGGCCTTGCATTTTAGTTTCTCTTGCAAGTTCTCTTAAATGAATTTTTTCATTTTTTCTTTTATAAAAAACATGCAAAATCTTAATTATTCCTGGCTTTAGTAATGTTGTCATTTTGTGAACAAGTGTTGTAAATATGTGAACATTTATATATTTTTCGGTTAATCTTAAAATTTTTTTCCCCATCATTTGAAATCATTTTCAACTGTACCCAAATTGGGGACAACTGAAGTGAAATAAATTCTCTTTAGGGAATTGTTATCTATAAATTATTTAATAATCAATTATAATATTATATTAATTGCTTTTAATGAAAAACTATATAATAACCAAAATATTGGTTTATATTAACCAAAAAAGTGGTTTATATGTTAACGGATAAGCAATTTAAAATATTTGAAATATTTGCAAAAAAACCTTTTGCAGAACATGAAAGAAAAGGCATAAAAAAAGAATCAAAAGAGAAATCAAATAATGCTTTAACTTTAGCAATTAATTTATTAAAAAAAGAGGAGGTGATAAATGAAAAAAAAATAGGCAAATCAGGAATATTAACTCTTAATTTAAACAATGATTTAACTTTTTATTATTTAGCTTTATGCAATAATAAAAAAATAAATCAGGGCATGAAAATTTCAATAAAAAGAATACAGGATGAATTAAGCGATTTTAATCCATTTTATTCAATTGTAATTTTCGGCTCTTATGCTTTAAATGAACAAAAAAAAGACTCCGATTTAGATATTGCAATATTTATTGATGAAGAAGAAAAAATAAAACAATTTATAGCTTTAATTAATAATGCAAAACTAAAAAGTTTAATAAAATTAGATGTTCACGTTATTGCAAAAAATGAAATGATAGAAATGTTAACTAATAATGAAGAAAATTTAGGAAAACAAATAGCAAAAAAGCATTTAGCAGTTTATAATCATAAAATATTTTATGAAATAATTAAAGAAGGAATAAAACATGGATTCAGAGTATAAACTTTATTTGTCACGAGCTCAAAATGAGCTAAATTTATCAAATATTATAATAAAAATAAGTAATAATAAAGATTTACAAATATCTTTATTTGAAATAAAACCTGATACTTATTATAGTGCATCAATTGCTCATGCTTATTATTCTATATTTTATGCTGCCAAAGCTTATCTGTTTTTAAAAAATGTAAAAACAAAAGCTCCTGAAGAGCATAAAAAAACTTTTGAAGAATTTTCAAAATTTGTTAATAAAGGGATTATTGATGTTGAACTTCTTAAAATTTATAAAAATATTTTAATTAAAGCGGATAGTCTTTTATTTATATTTGAATATGAAAAAGGAAAAAGAAGTAATTTTACTTATAAAAAATTACCTCAAGCTAATTATGAACCTGCTAAAGAAAGCATAAATAATGCTCAAATATTTTTTAATCACATTTTTAATTTGTGCGAAAAATATTAATTGAAAAATTTTTTCAAAATATTTAAAAATAAAATTCTGGAAAACAAGTATTTTAATTAATTATTTGTTTTTATTTTCAGTCCAGTGCGTGTTCATTTCAACAATTATTGCTTCATAATTGTTGATGCATTGCCCTGCTTTGAAGATTTTTGAAGAAATATTAGGCACTTTTTTGTTTTTTTCAAAAAACGAATTAGCAGCAAGAGTTTCTAATTCATTCGTCAATATTTTTTCTTCCAATTTAGAATTAATATTAATTGGAAAATAATAGTTAATTTTTGCGCAACCTCCTTTTTTGTAATTAAGCCCGGCGCTAATGAATCCGCCATTATAATCAGTGGCTGGGCATAATCTTAAAGCCAAATCTCTC
>JAQVLH010000040.1 GCA_028704265.1 Candidatus Nanoarchaeia archaeon | reverse complement strand
TAAATTTTTCATAAACTTTTTTCATAACTTCTTCTGTTTTTTTATCGCTAACTCCTAATACTATTCTGTCTCCGTCTAAAAAATCTTTAATTGCGCTTCCTTCTTTTAAAAATTCAGGATTCATGCATAATCCGAATTCTTTGCTTGATTCTGATAAAATTTTTCCAACAACGTCTTCAGTAGTTCTAGGCACAACAGTGCTTTTTACAACAATTACTTTATAATTATTTAAATTACTGGCAATAGTTTTTGCAGCAGCTTTAATATAATCCAAATTAATGCTTCCGTCTGGCATGCTTGGTGTTCCAACGCAAATAAAAACAACGTCGCTTTCTTTAATTGAATTTTCAGAATCAGTAGTTGCCTTTAAATTCCCATTATCAATAACTTCACTTAATAATTCATTCATACTTTCTTCATAAATAGGGCTAATTTTTGAGTTAATCATTTCAACTTTTTTAGAATCAATATCAATGCATTTTACATTATGTCCCATGCTTGCAAAACAAACACCGCTTGTTAATCCAACATATCCAGTTCCAATAATTGCTAATTTCATATCTTTTTGGTAATGTTTATATATTTTAAAAGTTAATGTTTATTAAAAATGGCTTTAATTTTTTTTGATTGGGATGGAACCTTATGTAAAGGAGAGGTTGCGGAGCAGGGTTGCGTTAAGCTTAATGAAATGCTTGGAAATAAGGTTTCTAAAGAAATAATGATAAATGGGCACAAAGATAATTCTCATTTTGATGAAATACGAAAATCCTTGCAAAATTATACTGGAATTATTAATAACAATGAGCTTACAAAGATGATGACTAATATTTTTGAAATAAATTATTTAAATATTATTAAAGAAAAAGGCAATGATTCTCTTTATTCAGGTATTAATAATTTAATTAAAGAGCTAAAACAAAATAATCATAAAATTATAATAATTTCATCATCAACTTATGGTACAGTAAAAAACTCTTCCGATTTATTAAATTTAAAATTTGATGCAATCTATGCCAATGATTCATATTTAACTAAATCAAAAAGGGATTTGTTTTTGAAAGCTGCCAACGAATTAGGCGAGCCAATTGCAATGATTGGAGATAGAGAAGAAGATATGCTTTCAAAGGAAGGATTTAGTACTAAAATTATTTTTTGCCAATGGGGTCATGGTGTATTAAAAAAAGCTTTGCCTGATTATAAAATAAACAATGTAACAGAGTTAAAAAATGCTTTTATTGATCTTAAATTGTTGTAACAATTGTTTCATCATCAATAAATAAAGTATGCTCAAATTGGCTAACCATTCCTTTAGAAATTTCTCTTAACTGAGGATAAGCATGAACTATTCCCATTTTAGTAAATTCTTTCAAAGCAATACTAACCTGTAAAGAACTAAATTTGTCCATTAAATGATAATTAGCAAAAGGCAAATAATTAAAATTTTCTTCAATATAATTAAGAATTTTTTTTGAACTTTCCATCCTAACTGGTTTTTTTTTAACAAAACAATAAATTTTTGAAATGTTAGTTTCTCCAATTTTTCCAACCCCTGTTGTTGCAAAAGGTTCTATTGCAATCATTTGGCCTTTTATAAATTTTGAAGAATTTCCATTATCATAATTAGGAATAAAAATATCAGAATGCAAATTATATCTTCCTAAACCATGGCCTCCTAAATTAAAAATAGGATTAAAACCGTGTTCTTTAATTGTTTTATGGACAATTTTTCCAACCTCACAATGCTTAACTCCTGGCTTAATAATTTTAATTGCATTTTCTAATGCTTCTTTACTTGCAAGTATTAATTTTGAATATTTATCAGAATTAATTTCAGCAGTAAAAGCAGTATCTCCTAAAAATCCATTAAACATTGCTCCAAGATCAACTTTAACTAATTGGCCTTGTTTGAATTCTTCAAACCCTTTGAAATTAGGAGTGTCATGTGCTGCAAATTCATTAATACTAATATTTACAGGAAAAGCTAATTTTCCTCCTAAAGAATAAATTTTTTCTTCAATGCTTTTTACATAATTATAAATATTTAAATTTTCTTTTATTGTTTTAAAAGCAAATTCTCTTGCAATACCAGTGATTTTTCCAGCTTTTAAAAAATCATTTTTATTCTGTTCCAGCATAAGCTTTTTATACTAAAGTATTTTTAATAAACTTATGGTTAAGAAAAAAGCTTCTAAAAAAGTCGTTAATAAAGAGATATCAAAAATTCCAGAAAAAGAAATTGTTAGTGATATTTCTTATATTGATTGGAAGATCCCTGCAGCATTTGTTGCCGGAATATTAGTAACAGTATTATACTTTAACTTGCCGGTTATTACTTCTAATACTGCTATTGATACTATTGTTCAAACAGTGCCCACATTATTTATATTAAATGATGCTACTTGCGTATTGTGTGATGATTCATGGGTTGAACCAAGAGTAACTCAAGATTTTAATGTAACTATACAAAATATTGATTCAAATTCAGCTCAAGGACAGCAGTTAATAACTGAATTAGGAATAACTAGTTTGCCTGCAATATTTGTTTCAAGTAATTTTGAAAACGTTTCAGCTTTTGAAAATTATACCACATATGGTTGGGTACAAAAAACAGGGGATTATTATGTATTATTAACTCAAGGAATAAAAGATTTAACTAAAGAAGAATCAAGCACTCCAAAAGTTGATTTATTTGTAATGAGTCAATGCCCTTATGGAACGCCAGCCCAAACAAATATGATAAATTTGAAAAAAACAGTACCAGATTTTGAATTAAATTTCCATTACATTGTTGATGTTCAATCAAAAAGTGAAATGGATTTGTCAGTTTCTCAACTTAAAACACAATATGATGCAATCTGTGCAGATGCAGCAACTGCAACTCAATACGGATTAGAATGCACTGATGCTGAATGGGCACAATATGATCCTGCTTTAAAATGCGAATTAAAATCAAATAATAATTATTATTGCAGTTTGCATGGACCCGCAGAATTAGAATTGGACATGATTCAAATTTGTGCAATGAATTTATCAGCTAATTGGGGAGAATTTATATTAAGTCATATAAGCAGTAATTTTAATACAACAAAAGCAGCAGAAATTGCAGGTATTGATTACACTACTTTAATGGATTGTGTAAACTCAAGTTTAGGATTAGAATTGTTAGATGCTAATATTGCATTAACAAATGAATTAGGAATAGGTTCAAGTCCAACATACATTTTTGATAATGTGTTTACAAACCCAGGCCAAGACCCTTCAACAGTATTATGCACCCTTCATTCTACATTAGCAGGATGCGAGAGCATAGACAAGTTAGAACTAGCAACAAGTACAGGAAGCTGCTAATTAGCAGTTTTCCTTTTTTTTATTTTTTTTAAATATTTATTTAAATTAACTCTTCATTTTATTATTTTATGGACTTAAAAGAATTAATTAAAAAATATGATTTTTTAATAATAATTTTTTTTAGTTATACATTTTTATTATTTTTGCATTTTAACGGCTTAAATCATGATTGGCCAACAATGGGTGATAATTATTATGATGTAACATTATCAATAGTAAAAGGAGTCGGTTTAAACAAGACTGAAATATTCAATGAATGTAAATCGTTGTTTGAGCAAAACGAATCCTCAACTCTTGAATGCAAACGCCATGCTTTTTCTCAAGGTGTTAATGCAGTTTATCCCACCTATCCTCCTGGTTTGTCATTTTTAGCAGTGCCTTATTTTTTTATAATAAATTTATTTAATTTTCCTGAATTTATAGAATTAAGTTCTTTAGTATTTTTTAACATTTTAATTTCAATAATTTTGCTTTTTTATATTTTTAAATTTTCTAAATTATATGATAGTGAAAAAAATTCAAAACAAATAACTTATATATTTGCATTTGCAACAATAATACTCACCTATTCGCAGACTTTTTGGTCAGATATTTTAGCAGCATTGTTAATATTTTCAGGTTTTTATTATTTTAAATTATTTTTAATGAAAAAAGATTATAAGTATATTGCATTTTCAGGATTATTATTTGGCTATTTATTTTTAACAAAAATAGTATTATTAATTTTTCCAGGAGTAATAGGATTATATTTGATTTTTAAAAATAAAAAAGCGGCAATAATTTTGGCATTATGCGCATTAATTACAGCAATGCCAGGAATGATTTATAACCAAATATTATTTGGCTCAATAATGTCAACAGGCTATTCAACAGTTTATAGTTACTTTATTCTTTCTGATTCATCTTTTTCAGGTTTTTCAAATAATCCATTAATTGGTATGTGGGTTGTTTTTTTTGGAATAATTTGTTATAGTCCTATTTTATTTTATTCTATAAAAAATTTGTTTGAAAAAGCTATAGAAATAAGATTTATTTTAATATTTTTTATAATTACATTATTATTATTTGGCGCTTGGTATATACCTTTTGGGGATTGGTGTTTTGGCCCAAGATTAGAATTATATCTAATTTGCTTGCTATCAGTTCCTTTTGCTAAAAATTATGAAAAAATAAAAAAGCAAAATTTTTTTATTGCTTTTTTAATAATTTCAATAATAATTACTTTAATAAGCCAAAATTTTTATTTTTGGAATATACAATCTAATATTATGAATTATTTAATTACTTTATTTTAGTTCCATTAAAGGAGGAATTACTTGTTTTTTTCTGCTTAATAATCCTGGAATATATGCTGAATTATTTTTTAGCCTAATTTTCATAGCTTCTTCAACCATGTCAGTTTTTCCAACAGCTATTAATTCGCTTCCTTCTTTAATTAAATCAGTTACTATAACAATAATTAATCCATAATTATTTAATTTTGATTCCATTAATTTCATCATTGAAGTTTTCCTGTTTTTTATAAATGAATCAAGCTCCATTAATTTAATTTGAGAAATTAAAGCCTTAGTTGCTCTTGGCAATTCAAACTCTTTTGAGTCATCATTCATTAATTCTTCATCAGTTTTTTTATCAATATTGCTTTTAGCTTTAAACATTTCAATTCCTAATTTTTCAATATCTAATTTAGCAATTTCATTTAATTTATCTTTAATTTTTAAATCAATATTAGTTGTTGTAGGTGATTTAAATAAATCCATATCACTAATCATTGCAGCTAATAATAATTTAGCAATATTTTCATTTATTTTTATACCTTCATCAAAATAATACTTTGCAATAATTGTTGAAGTTGAACCTAAAGGTTCACAATGATATTTTATAGGTTTAGAAGTTTTAATATCTCCTGCCATATTGTGATGATCTATTATTTCAATTATTTCAGCGCCTTCAAATCCGTCAGCCATTTGGCAGTTAGCGCAATGATCCACAAGTATAACCTTTTTTCCAATTAAAGAATCAATCGTTTTCGGGATTTTAATTTTAAATTTATCAAGAATAAATTTTGTTTCATCATCTATTTTTCCAAAAACAAAAGCTTCACAATCAATTCCTAAAGCTTTTTTTAGTTCAGCATAAGCTATGCTGCTTGCAACACTATCCAAATCTTGGTTTTTGTGCCCTATAATTATTATATCTGTCATGTAATTTATCTAATAAAAAAGGTTTAAAAAAACTTTTGGTATTAGTAATAATTGAATTGAAAGATAAACAAATATTATTAGATACGCTGAAAGATGAAAAACTTATTAAGAATGATGAAGTTTTAAAAGCTTTTAAAAAAATAAGAAGGGAGGATTTTTTGCCAGATTATTTAAAAAATTTAGCTTATGATGATGTTTCTTTACCATTAAATAAAAATGAATCAATGAATCAGCTTTCAACAACACTTTTTTTTATAGACATTCTTAATCCAAAAGAAGGTAATATTATTTATGAAGTAGGAACGGGAAGCGGTTATTCAACAGCAATACTTTCAGAAATTGTTGGAAAAAAAGGCAAAGTAATAAGTATTGAATTAGATAAAGAATTATATAATAAAGCAAAAATTAATCTTAAAAATTATTCAAATGTTGAGTTAATTTTAGGCAATGGCTTAAAAGGTTATTCAGATAAAGCTCCTTATGATAGAATAATAATTTTTGGAGCTTTAGATGAAACTCCAACAAATCTTATTAATCAAATGAAAGTTAATGGGGTTTTAATTTATCCAAAAGGAATAATACTTCAAACTTTAACAAAAATAATAAGAAAAGAAAAAGGAATAAAAAAAGAACAATTTGGAGAATTTAGGCTTTCAAAATTAATAAAATAATTTTTTAAATAATAATGGGATTTAATTTTCTATGAAGTTATCAATAATCATTCCAATATATAATGAAGATAAAACTTTGGAAAAAATTATAAAAAAAATAAGTGATGTAAAATTAAAAATTAAAAAAGAGATAATTTTAATTGATGATGGAAGTCATGATAAATCAAGGGAGATTTTAAAAAAATATTCTAAAAAAAAAGGATTTAAAGTAATATTAAAAAAACAAAATGAAGGTAAAGGTGCTGCAGTAATAACTGGATTAAAAGCAAGCAAAGGAGATATTTTACTAATACAAGATGCGGATTTAGAGTATGAACCAAAAGATTACCCTAAATTATTAATTCCTTTGCTAGAAAATAAAGCTAAAGTAGTATATGGTTCAAGATTTAAATCCAATAAAGGGCATTTAAAAGATGATAAGCTTACATACAGTCTTCATACTATAGGAAATAGATTTTTAACAGGTTTTACAAATTTTTTATATAATTCTAATTTGACTGACATGGAAACTTGCTATAAAGTTTTTACAAGAGAGGTTTATAATAAATTAAATTTAAAATCTAAAAGGTTTGAATTTGAACCGGAAATTACTTCAAAAATATTAAAAAACAATTTTAAAATTATTGAAGTCCCAATAAATTATTATTCAAGAGGATTTAAAGAAGGCAAAAAAATAACAATAATTGATGGTTTAAAAGCTGTTTATTATCTTTTAAAATTTAAATTATTTGATTAGGGGAAAGTATTTAAACTTTTAAAACTTCCTTTAATATTATGTCTTTATTTAATGATTTATTGTCAAGTGATCAGACATTATTTATTGATGAAAACATTTTAGATTTTGATTATATTCCAGATAGTGTTAAAAATAGGGATTATGAGATGAGGAGAATTGCTGATAGTATTAAGCCGATGTTTTTTGATAAAAAACCGACAAATATTTTTATAACAGGAAAGCCAGGTATAGGAAAAACATTAACTGTAAAATTTATTTTAAATGATTTAAAAGAAACAAGCAATGAAGTAATACCTTGCTATATAAATAATTGGAAATGCTCAACATATCATAGCGTTTTTGTTGAATTAAGCAAATTTTTTGGAGTTCCTTTCCCAAGAAAAGGAGTAAGCACTGATGAAATAGTAAGAAATATTATTAAAAAAATTGAAGGAAAAAAAGGGATAGTAATAATTTTTGATGAAATTGATAAGGCAAAAGATATGGATTTTATTTATCCTTTAGTTGAAGGATTGGGCAGGAAAATAGAGATAATACTTATTTCCAATTATTCTGATTTTTTAAAAAAAATTGATTCAAGATTAATTTCAAGATTAAATATTGAAAATTTAGATTTTAAAGAATATAATTATGAACAAATTAGTGATATTTTATCTGAAAGAGTAAAATATGCTTTCTATCCAAACGTGTTTGAAGAAGAGGCTTTGAATGAAGCAGTTGATTATTGTTTTGAAAATAAAGATTTAAGGCTTGGAATTTCGTTATTATTAAAATCTGGAAGGATTGCTGCAAGTGAAGCCAGCAAGAAAATAAAAAAAGAGCATGTTTTATCTGCAATAGGCACATTAAGAAAATCAATTAAAAGTGATTTAGCTAAAGATTTAGAAGATCATGAAAGAGCAATGCTTGATTTATTAAAAAATCATAATGGAATAATAACAGGGGAATTATATGAGCTTTTTATTGCATCAAACAAGGATGTTAGTTTAAGAACATTCAGAAAATATTTGAACCGCTTAGAAACATTAGAATTTATTAAAACAGAAGATACTGGGCAAGGTTTTAGGGGTAAAAGCAGAAAAATTTTTTTGAGGCAATAAAATGGTTTTAGAAAGTTTAATTACTCCTTATGAAGTTAGAAAAAATAGCTGGTATTTATTTTTTTTAGGAATAATTTTTTCAAGTGTAGGGATTTTATTGTCAATTTATATTTTTCCAAACAATGCAAGTCTTTTTTCTATTTTTTTAACAACATTAGCAGCAATTCCATTATTTACAACTTTGCTAAAAGATGAGGAATTATTATCCATACGTTTACTTGAGCAAAAACAGCCAATTTTTAAAAATAATATAGATATAATTAGCGCATTTTTTTTCTTATTTTTAGGATTTACAATTTCATGCATTTTATGGTTTTGTTTTTTGCCAGATTGGGCATTTAATGTTGCGTTTCAAGAACAAATAAATGAAATATCTGCAATGCAATCAATAGTTTCAGGCAACATTGTTCAAAATAATGAATTATTTCAAACAATAGTAATGAACAATTTAAGAGTATTATTTTTTTGCATATTATTTTCAT
>JAQVLH010000039.1 GCA_028704265.1 Candidatus Nanoarchaeia archaeon | reverse complement strand
ATTTAGATTTTATTGCACCAGGTATTATTGCTATGGGTATACTTTTCACGAGTATATTTAATGGTTTTGAATTGATTTGGGATAAACAATTCGGTTTCATGAAGGAAACTTTTGTTGCACCAGTTCCCCGTTACCAAATACTTTTAGGTAAAGCTATTGGTGGTGCCACTGTTGCTACTCTGCAAGGTATTGCAGTATTAATTTTAACATTACTTGTAGGTTTTACTATACCTAATTTATGGAGTATTCCTCTTGCTATTGGGGTTATGTTTTTGATTGCATTGTTCTTTACATTAGTTGGAATTACAATTGCATCATTCTTAGAAGATATGCACGGGTTTCAGTTGATTATGAATTTCTTAGTTATGCCAATTTTCTTTTTATCCGGTGCATTGTTCCCTTTAAACAATTTAAGTGGTCCGTTATTGTATTTGGTTAGATTAAATCCGTTAAGTTATGGTATTGATGCGTTAAGGAATGTATTGTTAGGCACATCATTTCAATTTGGCCTTAATTTAGATTTATCAATATTGATTGGGTTAAGTGCAATAGTATTAATTATAGGAACTTACTTCTTCAATAAAATACAAATCAATTGATTTTTCTATTTTCGATAGATTTATAAATGTTAGGAATATATAACATTATGTTAGATAAATCTAACAATTGGTGTTAATATGAAAAGATCTGAAAAATTAATTATTGGAGGAGTTTTAGCAATAATTCTTGGAATTGTTGTTGGATTATATATTGACTCTGAAATTTCAACAGGTATAATTTCAGTAGGTACTGCTTTCATTTTTGTTGCTTTATTCATTAAAATTACAAAGAGGGATAATGAATTAGTACACGATGAGAGAACAAAGAAAATTCAAAGTATGAGTTTAGCAAATTCATGGTGGTTAACTTACGTTTTAATAGCAATATTGTTTTGGGTTGATAGGTTTTATTCTATGACTGCAGAATCAATATTGGGTATTTTGTTGTTCTTTATGGTTGTAACTTATGCCCTAATGACATTTTATTTTCAACGTAAAGAGGTGAATTACTAACCATGAAAAATAGAATTAAAGAGTTAAGGGCCAAAAACAATTTAACTCAAGAAGAGTTGGCCAAAAGAGTTGGTGTACGAAGGGAAACTATTGTTTTCATGGAACAAGGGAAATATAATCCTTCCCTTCAATTGGCCCATGATGTGGCCAAAGTGTTTAAGGAAAAAATTGAAGATGTTTTTATTTTTTAATATTTTGTTAATTAAATAAATATATGAGAATAGGTTTTGTATCTGATATACATGAAGACATAACGCGTCTTAAAGAAGCTTTTGTTATTCTAAAAAAACAAAAATGTGAAAAGATTATTTGTCTTGGAGATTTTATTGGATATAGTGTTCCATATTATGGTTATTTATCTTCTAGGAATGCTTCTGAGGTTATAAATTTGATTAAAATAAATTGTGAATCAATAGTAGTTGGAAATCATGATTTGTTTTCAATAAGAAAAGTTCCTAAATATAAGGCTGGAATTCAATACAAAAAAAATTGGTATTCTTTAGATTATCAAACAAGAAAAAAACTTTCAAAAAATAAAATTTTCTTGTATGAAGAACATGATTTATCTCCTTTAATTAATAGTGAAGATAAAAAGTTTATAGAAAAACTTCCAGAATATGTTGTTAAAAAATATGGAGATAAAAAAATTCTTTTTTCACATTGTGCATTTCCAGATTTAATAGGTACTACTGTTTTTGAACCAAAAACACCTAAAGATGTAAAGAAACATTTTGATTTTATGAAAAAGCATAAATGTAATTTAAGTATTTCTGGACACGACCATAAGGAAGGTATAATGATATTTACTGAAAAGGAAGTTCGTGAAATCCCCTTCAACAAAAAAATAAAACTTAAAGATGAACCTACGTGGTTACATGGGCCAAGTGTTGCAAATGGCACATTCGCAAATGGGGTTTTATGTCTTGATACTGAAAAAATGGAGATTGTTGCCATTCCTCTGAAAACTAAAAAACACGTTCCACCAAAATGGAAAAACCTTTAATTTGTTTTTATTTTTTAATTTTAATATTGAAAAAATATAAAACTTTTTAATATTAATGGTAGAAATGTTTTTGATATATATGAAATACATAATATTTGGATTATTTTTATTTTCCCTGCTTTTAGCAGGTTGTACTGGAGAGATAACTATTAATCAAGATTCTAATGAAAAAATTGAAGTTGATGAAGCAGAAAAGGTAGAAGAAATTAAACTTATTGAATGTAAAAATGAAGATATGGTTTGTTTCATTGAACAAATGAAGTTAGGTAATTCAATTGAAATGAATTTTGACGTAGAAGTTCCTGTATTTTTTGTTATGCAAAAAAGTAAAGGCTATTATACTACTGAAGGTTGTGTTGATGATGTTTGTGTTTTTGAAATGCATTATACATATTTAGATGTATATATGAGTGGACCAACCAAGGATTCATTAATGAATAACCAAAATATGAGTGAAAGTGAAATTGAGGCTACTACAAATCAGTGGAAAACTTCAATATTAAATACATGGGAAGGTAAAAAAATGCTCTGTGAAATGACCTCTGAAGAAGCAGACATTTATTTACAAGAGTATTTACAATCTATTGAAAATGCAAAGGAAGGTATTTATCAAGGTTCTACTGATATGATTGGTTCTAAAAGATGTAGAATTGTTGAAGAATAATTTTTTTCTTTTTAATTTTTTATATTATAATTATATCATGGATTTAATTGATTTTATAATTGAAGCAAAGGTTAAGGGGTATGCAGATCCTAATGCTAAATCTACTAAATTAGAAGATAATAGTACCGAATTAATTTTCAAAAAAGAAGATTATGTTTATAGAGACAGATATTTTGGTGGAGAACCTTTCTCCGGCCATGAAGTAGTTTTTTTAAACAATGAAGCAAAATGGATTATGAATTATTATGGCCTTGTTTACGATAAAGAAATTAAATTTGAAATTGTTTATAATTTCTTAAGAAAATGCTTAAGCAAAGTTGAAAAGGATGCACCATACAGAGGGCCTAAACACTTCAAGGAAAATGATTTTGAATACATTAATGAATATGAAGGAACATTTGAAGAGTTTAAGGGCCATGAAAGCATACTCTATAAGGGAAAGGAAATATACAGGTTGAACTATCATGGGGGGATTTTGTAATTTAAAACTTCCATCCTTCTATCCTAAACATTTCAATTTTATTTACACATTCAATATTTTTCTTTTGACAAATGTAAGGAATTCTTATTCTTTCTCCTCTTATGAGTTCTTCACTTACTACAATTCTTTTTACTTTTCCTAATGTTTGTTGTGGGGAAGTTGATAATTCGATGGCTAATGCTATTACCCAAGGATCTGCGGAATCAGTTTTATTTTTATCAACAATCGAGGGATATTCTTTAAGTATTTCTTGAACTATTTTAATTTGTTTTGCTGTGGGTTTTACAAACAATTTTTGGTGTCGTTGTGCCCATTTACTTAATTGATCGTCTTTTTTTATAATTTCTTTATATACTTCATAAGGTGCAACTAATCTTTTTTGTTTAACTAATTCTTCTAATTTTTTCCACACAGAAATAAAAACATCCATACTGCTATGTTTATTTAATTCAATAAGTGAAGAAGAATCAATTACATAAACATTATTAGTACTCATTTTTTCACCTTTGCAAGTAATTTATCAAACTTTTTAGATTTTATTGATAAATAACCTAATGCGTCAGAATAAGTAATATATTTTTTATCATAATTGTCTGCAACTAGTGAGATAAAATTATTACCCATTTCTAAAACTCTTTTCTTTTCAAGAGTAATCCCTCCGCCTTTTTTAGACTTTTTTGAAGTTGATTTTTCTTCGGTGTATTGATTTAATTTATTGTTATATTCAATATTTGAAATATAATTTAGTTTGTACATATTATAAAGTAACATTCCTTTACTTATTTTATATCTTCTAGATAATGAATTTAAAGTTTTTCTTTCTGTTAATTCTTCAGCATCTTTGATAATTTCATTAAAATTTTCTGGCAACAAGAAATTAGAAGCAAATTCATTACACCATTTTTCAGTACTATTATTATTTGGTTTTGAAGCACTAGGAAGATCAATGACTGATTCTCTTAATAAAATATGTGCAAATTCATGCATCATTGTAAATATTCTTGCTTCAATAGTATCCTTACTATTTACTACTATAACAAATGGAGTTTCATCACAAAATACAAATCCTCTTGCGTCTTCAATAGGCATAGAAAATTGAAATGCAAATATATTTTTATCTTCTAACACTTCTCTTAAATATCTAAATAATTCATATGCGTCTTTGAATTTTTTTTGTTTAATATCATTTAATTCAAATTTTTCTCTAAATTTTTTTCCAATTTCTTTAGGGTTATCATGAATACTATATTTAAGTATTTTACTTCTTATTTCATTAGATATATTTAATGCTAATTCTTTACTTAATTCTTGTAAATTTCTTGCCTTTCTCATAACTAAAAGAGTTTTTTTATCAAATTTGTTTAATCTCTCTGGAATCATCCTAAAATCTTTAGGTTTAGGTTTTTCTTCTAAAGGTTTAGAAAGTAAAAATAACGCAACAGGTCTTTTAAATAATAATGACATTTTTTCTAATTGATTGTAAGTTGGTTTTTTTTCTTTATTTAAAAATTTCTCTATAGTTTCAGTACTTGTTCCTAATCTTTTTGCAAGTTCATCATAATTCCACCCCGAACTATCTATTAACCATTTAAGTACAGAAGGTTCTATATCAACTAAAGGGGAATTTGTCATTGTATAAATATTTCTAATGAAGTTTATAAATTTATCAACGTTTCAGTGGAAAAGCACTTCAGATTAAATTTAAATACCTTCATAGTGATTTATATTCATGATTTCTAAGAAAGAGGCAAAATCTCGAATTATGGAATTAGTCGAACATTTTAAAAAAGATTTAGAAAGTGATAGGGCCAATAAATATTCAGAAGAAGAAACAAAAGTTCGTTACATCCAACCATTATTTGAAGCTTTAGGTTGGGATTTTAGTGCAAAAGCTGATGATATTTCCTTAGAAGAACGTATTTCTGGTAAGAGAGTAGACTATGGATTTAGAATTAACGGAATTCCTAAATTTTATGTTGAAGCAAAAAAGGTAAAGGAAGATTTAAACAAAATTGAATTCGCAGAACAAGCAATTAATTATGCATGGCATAAAGGGTGTACTTGGGCAGTTTTAGTTGATTTTGAAGGATTAAAAATCTTTAATTCCGAATGGAAATATAAAGGAGATCCATCTGTTAATAAATTTAAAGAATTTCAATATTGGGAATATGTAGATAGATTTGAAGAACTATGGTTACTTTCAAAGGAAAGTATGAGTAGGAATGAGTTAGATAAAGAAGCTGAAAAAGTAGGTAAAAAAATTAAAAAAGAATCCGTTGGGAAACAAATTCTAAAGGATTTATTGAATTGGAGAACTCTTTTAAGTAAAGATATAATAAAACAAAATCCAAAGAAATTTGATATTAATAGTACTGAATTAGATGAAGTTGTTCAAAGAATTCTTGATAGATTAATATTTATTAGAACAATTGAAGATAGAAGAATTTATCCAGACATTCAATTAATTGAATTGGTTAGGGAGTATGAATCAAGAAAAAAGGGTAAAATAGTTAAAAAATTAAATATTTTGTTTAATGAATATGACGATGTATTCAATAGTAAATTATTTCTTAAAGGACATTTTTCTGAGCAATTAGAAATAAGTAATGAGGTATTAATTGAGATAATAAAAGGATTATATAAAACAAAAGATGAAAGTATTTATTATGATTTTTCTGCTATTAATTCAGATGTTTTGGGAAGTGTTTATGAACAATATTTAGGATATTTACTTAAGAAAACTGCTAAAAGAGCAAAAGTTGAAAAATCAAAAACTAAACGTAAAGAGCAAGGTATTTATTATACTCCTAATTATATTGTAGATTATATTGTTAAAAATACGGTTGGAGAATACATTAAAGGTAAGAATAAAAATACTGTTGAAAAAATAAAAATATTAGATCCTGCTTGTGGTTCCGGTTCATTTTTAATACGTGCTTTTGATGAAGTTAATGATTATTGGAAAAGAAATCTTAAACATAATATTTCTAATAATTTAAGTAAGAAAAAGGAGAAAAAAGAAGCAAGTGAATTGTATGGTCAGGCTAAACTTAATTTTGATGCAGATGTTTCTATAACCAAAAAAATTGAGATATTAAAAAATAATATTCATGGGGTGGATTTAGATGAACAGGCCGTTGAAATTGCGCGATTAAATTTACTTATCAAAGCGGCCGAAAAGAAACATTTACTTCCTACATTAGATCAAAACATTAAGAATGGTAATTCTTTAATTGATGATCCTTCCGTGGCTGGTAATAAGGCCTTCAAGTGGGAAGAAGAATTTGAGGCCATAATGAAGGAAGGTGGGTTTGATGTTATAATTGGGAATCCTCCTTATGTAAATATTTATTTACTTTCAAAGAATACTTCTGAAATAAATCATTATCAAAGGTTTTATGAATCTGCTTATAAAAAATTTGATTTGTATGTTTTATTTATTGAAAAATCAATCAAATTATTAAAAAATGGGGGGATGATGGGATTTATTATTCCAGATAAATTTCTTTCTCAACCTTATGGTGAAAAATTAAGAAAATTAATATTAAATGAATGTTCTATTGTTGAAATCATAGATTATACAGATTATAAAATTTTTGAGCAAGCAACAGTTGATAATATAATTCTTTTATTGAAAAAAGAAAATTTAAAAAATATAAGAGATAATAATTCCATAAACATATTAAAACCTTTATCTAATAATCAAACATTTTCAACGAAAAAAATATCACAAAGTTTTTTTTTAGATGATCCTCAGAATTTATTCAGATTAAATATTTCACCTGAAAAAAATAATTTGAAAGATAAAATATTACATAATTCTATATTAGTTAGGGATATTTTATATGTTAATTGGGGAGCGAGAAGTGGAGATATCAAAAAATTTGTTATTAAAGAAAAAATCAATGATTTATGTAAACCTATGTTAGATGGTAGAGATATTGGAAGATATTCAATAGATTATGATAATAAATATCTTATTTACGATGAAAAAAAATTATACAATCCAATGTTTAAAGAATTATTTGAAAATGAAAAAATAATGATTAGAGATGTTAATGCAAAAGAGGGACTTAAAGCAACATTTGATAATAAAAATTATTATGCAGAACACACATTATCAATATGTTTACCTTTTAATAAACTTGCTTCCATTAAAAGAAGAGGTTTAAATTTCAGTGAATATCAAGTTAAAAAATCAGAAGAATTTGATTTAAAATATATCTTAGGAATATTAAATTCTAATTTAATTACTTTTTTCTTTAAAACGTTTATTGGGTGTGGATTACATGTTTACCCTGATAATATAAGGGCTTTGCCTATAAAAAAGATGTCAATAAATGAACAATCATCATTAATAAAATTAGTTGAAAAAATGATTCTATATAAAGAACGTTATTATGAAATCAAAAATAAAAACACTGATGAAAAAATGAAATTAGAAACTCAAATCAAAAAATTGGATGATGAAATAAACGAATTAGTTTATAAAATATATGACATTACTGAAGAAGAAAAGAAAATTATAGAGGGAAGTTTGAATGAATGAAATCTTGGAAAATAAATTTCAAAAAACGATTGATGAATTAAAAAAACAAAAGGAAATTGCAATAAAAGAGGATAATTTACTTTTAATTTATGCCTTACAAAAATCTATTTATTCCCTAAGTTTATTAGATGGGTATGTTGTATTATTGAACAATTATAGGTACAATAGTTTTGATATGTTAAAACGCCCTATGTGTGAAATAACCTTACAAAATCTCTTTATGTATTTTTTATTAGTGAATAAAAAAATAGAATGGAAAAATCCTGAAAAAAAGTTTAAATTGGAAATTATTACTTTAGGTGAATTAAATGATTTTTTAAAGAAATTTACAGAATTGGATAAAAAAAGGACATTATATGAATTAAAAAATGAAAAGGATATAAAGAATATTATTCATTTATTTCATAATTCTCGAAAGGCATTAAAACAAAATAAAAAAGAGGTTGAAGAACTATTGCCTAGTATACATCTTGATAAAATCTATGAACATTTTAATGAAGAATCTAATTTTTTTATTCATAATTGTTGTTTTATTAATTCTAAATTTGAAGGAAAATATAATAATGGATATATAAAGAAAGAAGTTGAAAACATTACGTTTTTTTATAATTTTATAATCTCAACTATCCAACTTTTTTTGAAATATTATAATAAAGAAGTTCAATTTGAATAAGAAGAAAAATAAAATATAAATAATAAATTATTTATTAAATTTAGGTATTTCCCCTATTTTAGATTTAGGTATTTCTGAGATTCCAAATATATTATCGCTTCCCTCCTTGGGAATCGAAACAGAGCCGGGATTCATGTAAACAAAGCCCTCATGCTCCGCGCATTTGGGAATATGCGTATGCCCGCAGAGCAGAATATCGCCCTTTG
>JAQVLH010000038.1 GCA_028704265.1 Candidatus Nanoarchaeia archaeon | reverse complement strand
ATTCTTTTTACACAAATGATTTTGTTTATTCAGGAAATACTTCTGTAAAATTAAGATTAAGTGAAAATTGGAATGGTTATTGGCTATATTCTAAAAATGCAATAATTCCTTCATCCAATGTTATGATTACTGCAATGATTAAAAATCCAACAAGCCTTTCAGGATTCTCAAATGTTCAAGTTGATTTATATGATGCTTTAAATAATTTAATAAAAACTAATTGGGGAATTGGTATTAATGCAATATCTGCAAATAGTGATTGGACTAAATATTCATGGAATTTTTCAGTAAATTCAAGTGTTCATTATATAATTGTAAGAATGGAGGAATACAGTTTTGCAGGAACTAGCAATGATTGGATTTATGTTGATGATGTTAAGATGTATAATGTAAAAAATATCACAGTTGTAAGCGGGATTAATTCTTACCAAGTTACTAATGAAACTGCTATTAGCGGATGGACTAATGAGCCGATAATTTCTACTGGTTTAAATTGCTTTAATAATTATTCTTATAATATAAAAGCAAAAGATAATGTAAATAATGAAGGGGCTATTAGTTTAAACTCATCATTAATTTATCCAATAAGTTTCTTAAGCGGATGCAATGGAGCTAATGGTTTTTGTGTTAATAGTCAAAAATGCTACGTGCCTTTTAATTGCACAGGATTTGATTGCCAATTTGGAAACTGCAATGATGCAGGGATTAATGGCAATTATTGCCAAGTTGAATTATGCAACAGCATTGGTTATTCTTTTGTTAATTATGAAACAGTCAATGGTTGCGATTGCACTGAAACTGGAACTTGCGCAGATGGTTATTGCCAAGAAGGAGATGTTTGTAATTATGGATTAACTTGCAGCAATAATCCTCCTTATGGTTGGTTAAAAGAAGGCTCATGCGATGCTATTAATACTTGTTTAGGAGATTGCGCTGAGGGAACTTGCACTTATAAATTGGGAGTTGTATGCTCAGAGATTGGTTGCGGAGATGGAGTAAATCATAATCCAGATGAGTCAAGTATTTACTGTACTGGATGCAGTCAGGAATGGATGGGAAGTGCTTGTTGCGGTGATGATGGAGCTGAATCTTTTGCTAATGAAGGAGTAAATAACCCTTGCTGCTATGGAGGAAATTCTTGGAGCAATTATGAACGAACAGCTAGCTTATTGTGCTATAATGGTTTAATGTATGATTGTAATGATCAAGTTAGTGATAGTTTTTCTCTTAATTCAAATACTGGGGACTCAAAAGGAGATCTTACTTGTTCGCAAAACAACACTTGGACTGGAGTAACTGAATCTTATTCAATTAGTTCTATTGAAACCCAAAGCAAAATCATTTATTTTGAATCTGGAACAAATGCAGAAAATGGATTAAGTTTTAATATTTCCAATCCTTCGCTAGAGTATCAAACTTATGCTTTGGAGCTTTTTTACACTCAAGGTTATTCTCATTTTTCAGAAACAAAAACAAACACTATGGAAATAACAGTTGCTCCTAAATCAACAAAAACTATTTATTTAGATGTTTATCCAACAATTGTTGGAGAAATAATGTATACTTTATCTGCTTCAAATATCAATAATCCTGATGAATACTTTGTAAGGCAGTTTAGCATTAATATTGTAATGCCTATTAGGGAGGAAACTGGTGAAATTATTTATTCAGCAGATGAATTGACAATTTTTGATTTAATAGTTAGTTTTTTAAATAAAATATTCTTTAGATAATATTGCTGAGATGGCAGAGCGGTCTAATGCGCAGGTTTGCTAAAAGACGTCCTAGACTTTTATGAGTCCTGTCTTATATAGATCTTGCAATCAATCTGTTCCCGAAAGGGAGCCCGAGTTCAAATCTCGGTCTCAGCGCTTTTTTTTCTTTATTAAGTTTTTTTTACCCCAGGGCTTTGCTTTAGCAAAGGGCTGGTTCTAAATCATCGGTCTCAGCGCTTTTTTTCTTTAAATTATTATTCTTCAATTTTTTCTAGAATTAAGTTATTATATTTTATTACTATTTCTTTGAATATGATTGCATCAGAAAAACATTCAAGATTATTATAACAATATGCAAAGCCTTTTTTATTAGGAAAATACTCATTGAATTTTTCTGTACTCATGCCAAAATCATTTTCTGAATAACGATTATCAGACATCCATAAATATACATCTGCACTTAAGCTGAAACTATAAGCTCCGAATTTATTCTTGGAAGAAATCATTAAATCATTATCTTTAATCTGTTTTTGAGTATATTTAGTAATCAAAAATTCCCAAAAATTTTTATTTTTTTCTAATAAATTATCAGGAATGATTTTTGTATTATTTGAAAGCCAATTATTTAAAGATTTTTTATCTAATTCTATTTTATTTTTAATTAAATTAATTCTGTCAGAGCATAGAATAGTGTTATTTAATGACAATATTTTATTTTTTTCTAATTCATAAAATGCCGCTTCTCTTAGATTGTTTTGTTTGGCGCAGGAAAGAATTACGTTGTCAATTTCTTTAATTCTTTTATATTCAAAATTTATAGCTTCCTTAAGAATAGTGTTTGAAGTATACACTTCATAAACTGCATTTTTTGCAAGAGAATAAGTATCATTGTTTTTTGCGTATTCAATAACTTTATGATGAATTGGAAAAAATAGAGGAGGAATAAAGTTATTAGTCTCTTTAAGATTAATAGGCACATCATTATTAGTTAGTAATATTTCTGATAATTTCATGAGTTATTTGTAAAAAACTTTTATTTTTAAATCTTCTTTTTCTGTTGAGTTTTGTTTATAACTGAATAATTATATATTTTAGATCTTCAGCGCTTTTTTTTTATAATAAAGTTTAATAGTATATGCTTTATTATTTATTAAAATAATAAAGGAGGAAAAGAATCATGAAAAAAATAATTTTAATGATGATTTATCTTTTAGCTTTTTCAATGACGTTTGCTCAAGAAAATGAGACAGAAGTTATTGATTCAGTTACAGAGGAAGAAATCAAGGCATTTGATATTCCTCAAGGAATAGACTTGAGAATAGAGATGCTTAAGAAAGCAATTATTGAAAATATTGCTTTAGGAGAGCAAGCCATTAATAGAACTTTAGAATTTAATTCATCACTTGATGTTTCAAATTTGATAGCAATAATTGATGAGCTTAAAATATTGCTTAATGAAACTGATTTAATTAGCAGAGAAAATATTACGGAAGCTGTTAATGATTTTGTTTCAATAAAAAAAGATGCAAAAGATTTAATCTCTGAATTTAAAAGATTATTTGGAACTCTTGTTAATGAACAAAGAAGGCTTCAAATAAAATTAGAAATTCAGGAAAGAGTTAATCAAAGTATTGCTCAAGCAATTGAAAGAATAAATAATTTAAGAAAAGCTTACAAGAATGCTTATTCAAACAGAGTTATGACTCAGTTAGGATATAATAATTCTGAACTTGTTAACCAATTTCAAAACGGTTCAATAAATGCAACACAATTAAGCTATGAGTTAAGAAATTATTACAGCTCTCTTGATAATGAGACTAGGAGTGAAATAAAAGAAAATCTCATTCAAGCTAAAAATGAGCGTAGAGCTGAAATAGCAATAAGGGTTGAGAATGTAATAAATAATATTCTTAACAGGACTATTGCAAGACTTACTGAAAGGTCATTAAGGGTTCAGGAGCTTAATTTAACAAATGGCAGCAGGATTCAGGAGAATATTGAAATAAGAATAAACAGGACTCAAGAGTTAAGAAATAGATTAATTACTTCAATTACTTCAAGAATAAGAAACGGAGCTGATGTTGAATGAATATTAAATTAATAGCGTTTTCATTAATGCTGGTTGTTTTGCTTGCAGGATGCACTAGTATTATTAAACAAAATCAAGAAAGTGAAGTTTCTACTGTTGATTCAGGAAATCAAACTATTGATGATTTGTTGAATGATTATTCAGATAACATTACTGATATTGATTTAGGGGAAATGATTTAAACCCATTTCCTTTTTTTTTATTTTTTTTTAAATGCAATATCTCAACTGCATGGTTTTTAAACTAAAAAAGTAATCATTTTAAAAAAAAATAGCTGTTTTTATAGGTTTCAATAGGTTTTTAAAGAATTTTATTTAATGTATTTTTCATGAATGATTTTTTTAGTGAAAACTTTCCTCTCAAAAGCATAAATAATGAAAGCTATAAAAAAGGCATAGATATTTATTTTAAAAGTAGTGAAAAATATTATTCAAAAATTATAGATTTATTGCTAAAGCAAAATTATTTTAAACATGAACTTGCAGTTAATTTTAACTCAAAACCAACTTTTTATACTGAAATAAAATGTTTAAAAAAAGAAAAAATAATAAAATCTGAATCTGACATTTTTTCAATCAATGAAGAATTCAAATATGTTTTTGAATTTTATCTCGTTTATTGCACTATGCTAAAAAATATTTCAACTAATTTAAAAACTCAAATTTTTGAGCAAAATATGATTAATGCTTTCAATAATCTTGAAATAATCCTAAATTAAGATAAAGAGTAAACTTTTTTAAATCATTCAATTTCTATTTATTATATCATTATCTGGGCTTGTGGTCTAGTGGTTATGACGTCGCCCTTACAAGGCGAATGTCGCCGGTTCAAATCCGGTCAAGCCCACTATTTTTTTTTATTTATTGAGTTTCCCCCAGGGCTTTGCATCAGCAAAGGGCTGGTTCTAAATCCGGTCAAGCCCACTATTTTTTTTATTTTAATTTATTTATTATTTCGAATGCTTCTTTGCCAAACTTTGAGAAAGCGAACCATTTCTTGCCCAAATCCTTTAAAGAAGCTCCAAAATGATAAACTTCCTTATTGTCAATTATTATAAACCTGTCATGAGACTTTTCAAATTGTTTTATTTCAATAATTGGATACTGGGAGTTAAATTTATTTAAATCAAGCAATAATTCCTTAGAAATATCTTTAGTAAAAATTGTTGCTTTTACTCCAAGGTTTCTTTTGTTTATTAATGTTAAAACAGAATCATCAACATAATTGTCAATAATTACAATAGAATTATTTGCAGTTCTTATTAAGTCTGAAACAAATTTGTAAGCATCAAAGATTTGTCCGTCAAAAAATATGCCTTTTTCAGGCTTAATCTCTTTGCTTTGTATTGCATCAAAGACTTCTTCAAACTTTTTGTCATATTCAATATGTTTTTTTTCAACATTATCTAATCTTTGAAATATTTGGGCATTCGAAGAGATGAATTTTCTCATAGAAACAAAAGCTCTCATTATCCAAATATTTACTTCTACTGCTTTATCATTAGTGAGCACGCTTGAAATGTTTGCAACTCCTTGCTCAGTAAAAGCATACGGAAGATATCCTCCTAGAGATTTTTTTGAAGGTATCGCATTTTGCGATACCAAAAAATTTACTTCTAAATTATTTAACTGAAACATGAAATCATTAGGGAATCTTTTTATATTTCTTTTTACCTGCTCCCTTAATCTAATTGATTTAATTTCATAAATTTCAGCCAAATCTTTATCAAGCATTACTTGCATGCCTCTTAAGGTATAGATTTTGCTTTTGATTTCATCAGGATTTATTATTAAATCATTCATTTTTTTTTATTATATTATCTGATTTTAATATATTTAAGATAAGAATTCCCCTAATATGCTTTTTTAAAAATAACAGGTTCTAAATCCGGTCAAGCCCACTATTTTTTTTATTTGTTGAGTTTCCCCCAGGGCTTTGCATCAGCAAAGGGCTGGTTCTAAATCCGGTCAAGCCCACTATTTTTTTCTTTTAATTTGTTGAGTTTCCCCTGGGGCTTTGCTTTAGCAAAGGACCAGTTCTAAATCCGGTCAAGCCCACTATTTTTTCTTTTAATTAACTTTTTAAAATACTCAAATAATATAAACTATTATGAAATTGTTTATTTTGCCTTTATTGGCTTTGATGATGAGTGTTGCTTTTTGTAATTCTGCGGAATTATTAAGCAATAAAACTGTTGATTTAAGTAGTGTAATTACTGCTTATTCTGAATATTTGCAGGTTGTTCTGCCTTTCAATATAGGCTTTAATTTAACTGATACTGAAGAATTAGTTACTCTTAGTGTTGGATTAAATGGTTCAGAAGTTACGGAAGGCATTGTTAATTCAAGTCTTACTTGTAAGATGAGTTCAGGATTGCTTGAATCATTATTTAACTCTGGCTCAATTGAAAGTGTTAAATCTTTGCTTGATGCTGAAACTGTTATTTGTGCTTCAAATGGCGCTAAAGGTGAAATAATTATTAGCGCTTTAAATGGCATACTTGGAAGAGAATATATTGTTTTAGAAAACAAAGGAATTGTTAGTCAAATAGTTAGTGCGATTACTAATTTCTTTAATTGGATTTTAGCTTTTCTTAAGTAAGTTTTTTATATTAACGGCTCATTAAATAATATTTAATGAGCAAACATTTTTTTTTAATAATTGCATTATTAGCTCTTACTTCTGGCTTTTCTTATACTCCTATTTTTAAGGAATTTTGCGGCAATCTTAGCGGTTTGACTATTTCAATCAATGATTCTGAATTAAACAAAAGTTATACTAATTTAACTGAATTTCCTAAAGAAGTTTTGGAGGTTTTTAATGCAAAATTGTTAAATAATTCTGATTTAGTTATGCTTTTAAAAACGTTTAATAATGTCACTTTTAGTGCAGAAATTTATTATAATAAAACCTCTTGCTTTTCAGGAAGTATTCATTTTTTTAATTCAAGCATTGATTATATTAAACTTGCATCTGATGAGCTAAAAGGCACTGATAATAATCATATTTATTTTTATGCTGAATTAATTAATTTGGAGCAAATAATTAATGAATGGATGGTTATGTCTAAAAATGCAAATAATGATCCTTTAAAGGTTATTTCTTTAGGAATCAGGTCTTTTGGTACAGTATTCTTTGGATTGTTAATGAATGATTTTTATGTTAAACCTTTAAGTGGTATAATGAAGGTTTTTGATTTATTGAAAGTTCTTCCTCAATTATCAGTTTCAAAAGAATTTATGAGTAATCTTAATACAACAATGATAAAATTGCCTTAAAAATTATTTAATAATATATTCCCATCCAGGCTGCCAATTTTTGTTTTTTCTCCAGTCTTGCTCAAATGCTTGGTTCCAAGTTTTTCCTTTCAAAAGTACATCTAATGCTAGCTGAGGAGCTTTATGGGACACTATAGCTATATGCTTCTCTTGATAATTTTTATTTAAAAATTCTAAAAAGCTCTTAATCCTTTTTTTGACATCCTCATAGCTTTCGCCGTCTGGAAATTTTTTGTCAATGCATTTTTCCTGCATTGGCTCAACAATGATTGATTTGTTGCCGTTAAAAATGCCATAATTGCATTCTCTTAGCCTTTTATCCTGAATGATATTATTTCCAAAAGTAAGCCTTGCTGATTCAACAGCTCTTTTTAAATCAGAGCAAAAAACTGCGTCAAATTTAATGTTTTTGACATTTTCTTTTAGATTTATTGATTGCTGTATTCC
Source organism: Candidatus Nanoarchaeia archaeon (assembly GCA_028704265.1). GTDB lineage: Archaea > Nanobdellota > Nanobdellia > Tiddalikarchaeales > Tiddalikarchaeaceae > JAQTTT01. Next base: position 1,167 of record JAQVLH010000038.1, on the reverse strand, counting down.
TTTTGCGGATAAATCAGCATCTTTCCATCCTGATGACAATTCTTTTTCATTATCATTTGTTGTTCCATGCACAAAATAAGTTATTTTTATCATTATTAATCCAATTTCAATGTCACTATTTTACTTATTCCGTTTGTGTCCATGCTTACTCCATATAAATAATCTGCTTCACTTATTACATTGTCATTGTGGCTTATTACTAAAAATTGTGCTTTTTCGCTGTATTGTTTGCATAATTTAGCGAATAATGTTGCATTTTCTTTATCTAATGCTGCTTCAACTTCATCCATTATGTAAAATGGTGCTGGAGCATATTCTTGTATTGCAAATATAAAACTTAGTGCAGTTATTGTTTTTTCTCCTCCACTCATACTTTTTAAAGTTAAAAATTTCTTGCCTTTAGGTCTTGCTTTTATATCCACTCCTCCTTCTATTGGATTTGCCATATCTTCGAGAATCATATTAGCTATACCTCCTGGGCTCATTATTGAAAATATTCTTTCAAAGTTAGATTCTATTTCTTTAAATGTTTCCATAAACGTGTTGTTTTTCTTTTGCTCTATTTCTTTCATAGTGTTCATAATGTTGCCGCTTTCTTTTTCTAATAAATCCATTTTATCCTTTACTTCTTGATATTCTTCTTCCACTATTTTGAAAACTTCTAAAGCCTTTAGGTTAACGTTTCCAAATTGCTCTAATCTTTTTTCAAGCATAAAAATATCGTGTTCTAATTCATTCGGCTCTTTTCTTGGTAATTTTAATTCTAAATCTTTATACTCATTAAACTGCAATTCTAATCCTTCTATTTTTCCTTTTATTTCAGCAATTAATAATTTGTAATTGTTTATTTTATCTTCATAATCTTTTATGTAAATCTTATTTTCTTCAACTTTTAATTTAGAATCTTTTAAAGAATTTTCAAATTCATCCCTTTTATTATAATTTTCTTTTAATTTTTCATTAAAGCCGTCTTCTTCTTTTAAGTAAATTTCTAATTGTTTTTCATTGCTATTTATTTTATTTTTAAAATCAATTAATTCAGTTTCAAAAATTTTTATTTGTTTTTCTAAATCTTTTTTAATATCTTTTAATTCATCAATTTCTTTTTCTTCCAATTGTTTTAATCTTGATGATTTTATTCCTTTATTAATATTTAATGTATTAAGT
>JAQVLH010000037.1 GCA_028704265.1 Candidatus Nanoarchaeia archaeon | reverse complement strand
CATGCTATGTTGAAGGTGTTGGACTTACAGGATTTAAAATAATCAGCGAATACATAATTTGCGGAATAATAATTGTTGCAACCTATTTGCTTTATACTAAAAGAAAAGAATTTGATCCAAAAGTATTCAAATTATTATTGGCTTTCAATATATTATTAATCACATCAGAATTAAGCTTCACCCAATACATCAGTGTTTACGGATTCATGAATGCTTTAGGCCACATATTTAAGTTTTTTTCAGTAATAATATTAGCTAGGGCATTAATTAATTCAACTCTGAAAAACCCATTTAATACCTTGTTCAAAAAATTGAATGAGACTTTGCAGGAATCAGAATTAAAATCAGAAATAATAGACACTGCAAAAGATAAAATACTAACAACTGACACAAAGGGAAATATTGAATATGCAAACAAAAGCATCTTAATTAAAATAGGTTATTCTTTTGATGAAATAATAAAACACAACATCCTTGAAATAATAAAACCTGAAAATGAACCAGCATTCAAAGAAAATATGTATAATGCAACAATAAAAGGAGATGCCGGTTTTGAAAGCATGATAAAAACAAAAACAGGAGATGAAATACCTGTAGATGTTCTACTACAAAAAACAAAAAATAAAAAAGAAGAAAAATTTCTGATAATAATGAGAAATATAGCTGACAGGAAAAAAATTGAGCAATTAAAAAATGACTTAAACATATTAACCACTTACAATATCAAGCAGCCATTAATGGCAATACTTGGATACACTGATTTAATCCTTCAAAAATCAAAAAAATATGAATTTAAAGATTATATAATTAAAATAAAAAGCAATGCAAAAGAATTAAAGGAAATGGTAAACCAGATGCATGAAATATTCAAAATGAACCCAAAAGAAATAAAAGAATTTGAAAAAAAAGAATTAACCTATTTAGTAAAAAATTCAATACCCGACAAAGACATACTTTTGAAAAGAAATAAAAAAGCTAAATAAAATTGGCAAAAAAATAATTAATCATTATAATAATTATGTGCTATTCTAATTGAATCATGGCTTTCAAAAATAGCATCCCCAATTAAAAATTTTAAATCTTTCATTTTATCCTTATTTGGAAAAGTTAATTCAATAGCTTTTTTCATAAAATTAACATACTGATACAATTCAGTTTCAATTTCTTTTTCAATAATGCTTAAAGTTTTATCAGATTGATTTTTAACCCAAGTAACAGTTTGATCATAATGGATTTTATGAAAATATTTGCTATAATTTTCGCATAACTCTTTAATTTTATCAAGATTTTCATAATTATTCCCTATTTTTTCTAACTCAGAAATTGAATATTTTCTAATTAATTCATCCATGAAAAAATAGGTAAATATTATTAAATTTAAAGTTTTCTAAATTATTTGTTAAAAAGATTAAACCCGAGCATTCTTCCTCTTGCCCAATAATAATTTATTGTCTTTAATTACAACAACTCCAACCTTTGGCCTAATTTAATCTTCAAGTATTTAAGCAAAAAACTATTAGGTACGCTGCCAATCTCAATAAACAAGCCACTAAGTTTCAGATTGCTTTTTCATTCATAAAAATCAATTATTTATATTTCTTTGAAGCAAAGTAATCAATTATTATTCCGTAAGCTATGCCTGCAAAGAATCCTGGAATGTCATAAAAATTGGTAGGCAAAGCCAAACTTAAGCTAATAATTAAACCCATAAATGCTCCTCTAACTATTGGCAATTTTTTAGCCCTAGGCAATAAACCAATTACTAAACCCATTATGACTCTATTATACCAAGTGCCTATTATGAATAATTCATTGCCTGAAAATCCTATTCTTAAGCTGACTCCAATAATGCATGCTATTCCAAGAACTGCTCCTAAAATAATTGAAAAGTATAGCCTGTTAAGTTTCATAACAATAAATTAACACAGCAATTTATTATTAAAGTTTCCATATTTAAAATTTAATTATTTTATATTTCTTTAAAATCTGATTCATCGTTTGCTGAATAAATCATACCCATCACACTTTTTCCATCATTTATGCTTGCAGGTAATATAGTCACTGATGCTTTACTGCTTGATTTAACATATGAAGGGCAAGTCATCATGTTAGTATTTGCAAAATTATTATTCATGTAACCAATTGTTAGCCAATGGCTTCCTGGACGCACAATAACTCTATAATATGAATCATTAGTTAAAGATTCTCCAGCTTCCCTTGCTGATACATCTATGCAGTGTCTATAATCAATGCATAAATGCGAGTTAGCAATAGCATCAAAATAATTCTGCGAAGCAGAGTCTAATTCTGAGCTGACATTAAAATAAACATCAACAATTTTATCTTTAGTTCCAGTGTTTAATAGTTCAAGCGCCAAATACATGTTATCAATGTATCCAACATAGCCAACCATGTAATAATCCACTTCGTATCCCTCATAATAAGAAGGCTGGCCGCAAGCCGCGTTGCCATCAGCAACTACTGAAACACTATTTTCATTTGCAGTTATCTCAAGGGATGCGTAAGATCCGCCTCCACCCCATATTGCTCCTTGTGCAGCTGCTGAAACTTGAGAAGTTAATTTTTCAAATGAAAAACCATTGGCATAAGTATATCCGAACTCTGCATTTTTTTCATCAGTAGTTGATGCAAAATCAGCAGCTTTCACAACAGACTTAAGATTAAATAATAATGAATAATTAAATTCTCCTGCTCCTTTAATTGTAACAATATCAGACATTATGTATAAAGTAGTATTTTTGCAAATTCTTAATTCATTATTATAATCATCAGCGGGTTTGGCGCAAACGCTAAGCACATACTCTCCTTCATCGCCTGATTCTGCAGTAAAATTAAGCATTCCATCTCCTCCATTATATAATCCGCTAACAAAAAAATCAGTATTAAGATTTTCAACAATAATAGAATAAGGAGTACTGCCTCCCTTAGGATTAACAGGAGTAACATCAACACCGCAAGTTAATGAAAAACCCGTCATTTTTTCAGGAACTGGACTACAGAAAGAATAAAAATAAGGTTCGCCAACATAAGCTATTGGAAGTTCCAAAGGAACAGTGAATTCAAAATCAGAAACTACATCATTATCTTCTAATTCAGTGCCAGCATCATTGTTATTATAATTAAGAGTATCTGTTTGGGCAGTGCAGCCGCTAAAAAAAATAATACAAGCAAATAAAACACAAATTAAGGCTTTTTGCATAATAATATTTAATTTTTTTAAAATATTTAAGGCTGTCTATTTTTAATATTTTAAAAATTATTAAAAAAAGCTTTAAAACAACAATTATAAATTCTGGTTTAATTATTTTTTAATAATTATGGAAGATGATTATTACAAAAAATCAGTAGGTGATTATTCAAAGGTTAAGGAATTCAGCAAAGACATAATTCAATCTTTTAATGTAAGCTTAATTGTTGACAGCACAATTGATTTTGTAAGAGAATCTGATAAAGAAAAAGTAACCTTAGTTAATGTTAATACTTTTTTAAATAATTCAGAATTTAATGGCACAATTAATGAATTATATGAATTGCTTAAAAATAAAAAAAATGAATTCACAACCAAAGAAGCTGGCCAGCAAAATTTTGAAGCAGCAATAAATAAACAAAGCAAGGGCAATAAAATTATTATTATTGCAGCAAGCAGTAAATTGACTGAGGATTATAATAATGCAGTGCTTGCAGCAAAAAACAATCCTGATATTTCAGTTTTTGATTCAAGGCTAATAAGTGGGTCTTACGGTTTGCTTATTAGCAAAGTTATTGATGATATAGAAAGTAAAATAAGTTATGATTCAATTATTTCAAGAATTCCAATGCATAAGGATAGAATAAGCTCTTATTTTGTTGTTAATGATATTGATTATTTAGTAAAAGGAGGAAGAATATCAAAAACTATGGGTTTTCTTGGAAAAATAGGTGGAATAAAACCCGTTCTTAAATTATATGAAGGAAAAATAATAAGCGCAGGAAAAACTTTGCATTCAGGAGCATTAACATCAGGGCTTTATACTTATTTAAATGAGCAAATAAGCAATAATTCAGTTTACATCTTTGAAAATAATATTTTTAATAACAAAAAAGAATCAATTAATTTAATAAAAAATTCCAAGCATTGCGGAAAACTTAACCCAGTTATAGCAATTCACATAGGGCCACAATATTTAGCATTTTTCTGGTATAATGAATAAAAAAAACAGTTTTTTGATTTAAGGAATCCAAGCCTGTCACAGCCGATTATTTAACATTTGAATTCCAAAACCAAAAATTAACTGTTTTTTAATAAAATAATCCTATTATTCTTATTTAATAAATTCTTTGCAATTAAACAATATTTAAATTAATAAATCATATAATCATTTTTGCTTTAGTTACTTGCATGGAAGGCTCAATCAGTTTTATATTTTTAAACAATTTAGGATTATATGCAAATTTTTCTCCAGTCCTAGTATCTAGCACTATGCTTCTAGAAATATTTCCAAACACATCTTCTTCAATAATATTAAATAAAACTTCATTATTTTTCAATAATTCTTTAATTACTCCATACTGCTCTATTGAAGAATCATTTCCGCCAATTAAGGAAACATCAAAAAATGAATTTTTCGGAATCAAAAAAATTAGCTGCTCAATCGATTCTTTCTCATTAGTTAAAAAATCATAATGCGCTAAAAACCCAATCTTTAATCTTGAATCATAACCTGCTATTGCCAAACATGGCCCTAAACCAAAAGTAGCTAAAACTGGTTTATTGTCATTAAAATAAGTTATTCCCTGTTCTCTTTGGTATATAAGTTTAACAAGGTTATTTGAACCTTGATAAATTGGCATACACCCATCTGCATATTTATGGGACTCATTCATGATTAAAATATAAAAAAAGTTTTATTTATAAATATTATTTAAAAAAAATAATAGTTATTATAATAATATGGGAAATTTTCCTTTAGAATAAGTTAATCTGTTTAATATTTGCGAACTAATTTTTAAAAGCTTATTTTTTTCAATAGTATTATTTTGCCCATAAAGCTCTGATTGAACCATTTTGAAAATATTGCTAAGAATTAATTCTTGGCCAGATTCTTCTAAAATTTTGTCTAAAAAAATAGAAACATTATCCAAATTAACATTTTGATGAAATTTATTAAAATTTGTCATCACTGTTGCATTAGAATTAATGCAATTATCATAAAGAATATTTATTAATTTAGGTTCAGCTCCAAATCCAATTCTTCTGTCATAATTAAATATAACATTAATTAGCCCTCCATGAAACAAACCAAATGCGGTGTTACATCCTAAATTTTTAAAAATATTAATAGTTCCATTTGATTTAAAATATGCAAGGTGGTTTCCATAATTGTTGAAAATTGTAATCGTTTTGTTTTTTTCTAAATCGTACCCAAAATAATTAAAATTTAAATTATTTATGTTCAATTCATTTATTTTCGAATTATTAATCATATAAGTTAAAAAAATACCCGCAATATCTTTTTCATACAATCTATTAAATTCTAATTTTAAAAAATAATTAAGTTCCTCTTTTGAATAATTAGAATTGCAAGAAGATTCCATAAAATTAGCTATTTCTTTCCTCTTTGAAATATAATTTCCTCCGCAATATTTTATATAAATTTTATTAAAATCAGACATCATTCTTTTGGAATTCATATATTATCAAGGATTATTTTTATTTAAATAATTATTTAAACCTTGATTGCCTTTTCTATAGCTAATTTATGATGCTTGATGTTGTTAAAAAAATAGCAGTAATTGTAACTATTGCAATACTTTATTCAGTTTTTTCATTCAGCATTACAGATTTAATAATAGCAAATCCTGAATACAGTGATTATTGCCAAGATTACGGAAAATATTCATACCCAATGCAAGCAGTTAATGCTTCAGCATGTAATTTCACAGAACCTGCTGCTAATTTTACAACTAACTGCACAAACAATCATGGAGTAATAGAATATGAATATGATTTAGGAAGTTGTCCAATAAGTTACAGGTGCAACACTTGTTCATATTATTATAATTTAGATTTTGAAAAACATGAAGAAATAGGATTTTACACAACAACAATATTAGGAGTTATTGCAGTAATAGTAGGATTATATCTTAATTTTAAAAAAGAAGTATTAGGGTGGATAGTTTCAGGATTTTTGATTGGAGGAATGCTGTCAATCTTTACAGGAACCATGTCTTACTATAGTTACATGGGCAGAATAATGAGAGTTATTACAATAGTCTTAGAAATAGCATTAGTAATTTGGGTTACTGTTAAAAAAGTTCCAGAGCCAAAAAAAGAAAAAAAAAGAATTAAATAATTTTATATTATATCTATTAATTGATTAATTAAAAATGGGAGAAGTTTTTATTCAAGGATTAAGCAAGGATTATTCAGAAAAAGAATTTATTGAAAGCGTTGAAAAAATATTAATCAAATCTTCAAATAATTTAAAATGGCTAAAAAAAGGTGACAAGGTTTTATTAAAGCCTGCGCTTAATTCAAACAATGAATACCCGAGCACAACTGACCCATTGTTATTAAAAGCTGTTTCAAGCATTCTAAAAAAAAGAGGGGCAAAAATAATCATAGCAGATCAGTCAGGTATAGAGCATGTAGTTCATACTAAAGGAGGAGTTATTAAAGGCAGCTCAGAAAAATGTTATGAAAAATCCTGCATGAAACAAACAGATGATGAATTCATAGCATTGGAAAAAACAGGATGGGATAAAGGTTTTTTTAATTATTCAAAAAACGCTGACTCATGGAGCAATGGATTCTATATTTCATCATTAATAAATAAAGTTGACCACATAATTAATCTGCCAAGAATAAGCACGCATGTTCAGGCAGGCGCAAGCTTGGGATTCAAAAATTTGGTAGGATTATTAAGGGAGGATAGCAGGGTTGAATTCCATAATAAAGGGCCATTTGGTTTTGTAATAAATTATTTTGGCAAAAGAAGGGGAATAATAAAGCCAAACCCTAAAGGTATGTTTTTTGAGAAAATAACTGAGGTAAGCTTAGCTGTTAAGAAAAAATTGAGGCTCACATTTTTTTCAGGCACTAAGGTGCAGACAACGTTTGGCCCTGATAAATGCATTGTTCCAATAATAGGCAAAGCGCATAAAGTAATTCCTAATATTGGGTTAATCTTTGCAAGCGAGGACCAAGTAAGTGCTGAAGCCTTCGCATTAAGTTACCTTACTTATTTATACAAAACTCACACTCCTTTAACAAAGAAATTATTGTTTAAATTTGCAATAGCTTTGAATGGCAAAATCAAGGAATTGCATAAGCAAAATATTTGGGATAATCAGGTAATAAAGCATGCATTAAAAATTAAGTTAGGAACAAGGAATATTAACCTTAATTATGAAAATACTCCTCTTGATTTGCAGGAAGAAATAAAAAAATTATTATAATATAGTTTTTTCTTTTTTAATAGTTCTTTCTTCATTGTGAATTAAATTATGAAACACTGATAATACTATTAAGTTTAATATTATTTGAGTTACTGCAGATAATTGCTCTTGCACAAATAAAAAGAATTGAGTTAAAAATATTGAAATAAGAATAGAAAATTTAAAAAGCTTATATGAAGCTAATCTGTGCTTTTTTATTAAAAGATAGATTGCAGAAATAACAAAGAATATTGAAAAAATTGTTGAAATAAATAATCCGCAGGTAAAAAATGTTCTTGAAATTAACAAATCTTTTAATGCATAAAAAAGCTGAATACTGCAGATTATGCTAAAAAAGGAAACAATAAAATAAATAAACATTTTTGTCTTGATTAATTTAAAATAATAATAAGAAATTTTTTCCTGAATTCTTTGCAAAATATTTTTATTTCTTAAAGGAAGAGTTTCTGAATCATTAATAAGATTAATGAATGATTTAATAATTGAATCATCTTTGTCGCTTTTTTTTAAAAAATACAACGCTTTATTTTTTTCTTCCACATCAAAATCATTAAGTATTACCTCTTTTATTAATTCAAAAGCGTTAATCGCGTATTCTTTTTTTGAAATATTTTTTGGATTATTTAAAAAATTATAAAATAAATATATTATTATAAAAATAACATAAATTAAAGCAATTGCGGGTTCAAAAAAATAATTATTATCAGTAGTAATAAATTTTCCTAACTCATCAATAAATGTTCCAAATCCAACTCCTCCTAAGATTGCTGCAAAATCCTTAATTTTGCTATCATTAAGAAATATTAAAAGAAGAAGAAGTGAAATGGTCATAAACACGCCTCCAAAAAGCATGTGCGCTATATGAAAATCTCCAGAGCCAATAGTAGGATACCCGGTTAATGCAAGAAAAAATCTTATAATTAATATTGAACTGACTGCAGAGACTAAAAATTTCTCTAGCAATTCCCCTGTTTCAAAATTTCTAATAAGAAAATCAAAGTTTAAAAATTTCATAATCATTTAATAACTCGAATATTTTAAATTCTTTATTATTACCATTCAATATTTATTTAGCAGTGCTTTATAAGTTATTAAATGAATTAGCACAATTGCGCATATGAAATAACTCATAAAAGTGCTGTAACTAATAGTTATTTTGCTTGCTCCATCCCAAACCATTACTACAAAAGATATTATGATTACTGCTAAAAATGTTATTCTATTCGCCTTGTTTGCAATAAAATACATTCTTTCATCAGCTTTTGATTCTTTGACTTTAAAGCTCTGAAGTATTGCCATTGCAATGCTTACAATTCCAACATAAATAAGCCATGTTCCAACACTTGCAAAGCACATATAATCACTTG
>JAQVLH010000036.1 GCA_028704265.1 Candidatus Nanoarchaeia archaeon | reverse complement strand
CCAAAGATTTAGAGATGATGCATCCTGTAACTTTTGCATTAAATAATCCTATAAATCCCTCTTTTAAGCAAAAACTTGAAAGGCCGGAATACAATGATTCATCAAGTGTTTTGTCTTTTTTAATCAACAATTCATGCTCAGGATACATGCAAACAAGCTGGTTGATTATATTTTCTGTAAAATATTCAATATCTTTAATGGAAATGTTTTCCCTTAAAGTGCTAACAAACTCAGGGATATTTAAGGGCTTTAATAATAATTCCGACAATTCCTGGTTTTTATAAAAATTGCCATAATTTGTTTCAAAACTCTTATCAAATTTTTCGCGGGATTTAATTGCATAAACCATTGAAGATTTAAGATAATTTATAAAATATTTTTTATTAAAATCAGAAAATTCCTCCTTGGGCTTATTTCCAGATATTAATGAATCAATGCTTACTGCCTTAGTTTCTAAAATATTTGCATATTCTTTTAGCTTTAAGCGCCACATTTTATCAATTTCATCAGATAATGAAGAAGATTTTGAATTCTTATAACTTAGGGTTTCAACACTTAATTTTGATTTATTTTCGCGGTAATTTGATAATTCAAGCTCAATTTTTGAAATAAAAGAAGGCTCAATAATTTCCTTAATTTTCGGATCTAGCTTATAATTCATCAGTTATTTTGATAAAAATAATAAAATATAAATGTTTTCTTTAATTATTTTTGCTTAATTTTCCAATTAATTCATTAGCAACTGCTTTATTTTTTATTCCATTTAAATAATAAGTTTTATTATTTATAGTTTCTAAGTAAATATTAGTTATTCCTAAAATCTTTTCAAATAAAGAATTGCAGCATCCTATTTTTTTAACATCATTATATCTAATTCTAATAGAAGTATTGCCTTCTTTAATATATAAATGATTTTTTAAAAAATAATAATTAGTTGTGCTCCATTTATAAAATAAATAAGTTAAACCCAAATAAGGAATAATTATTGACATATTTAAAAAAAATTTTGTTAGATTATAATAAAAGCTTATTTTTATTAAAAAAGAAGCAGTCATTAAAAAAGAAGCAAATAAGAAAAAAAAGCCGTATTTTACAAACCAATACAGCATTACTCTTTTTTTAGGTTTATATTCATTCATTTTAATATAAAGTAAGTTCCTGTAATTGCTCCTATTAATATTAATGTTATTAATATTATTATAATTAATTTTTTATTATTTTTTTTAGCAATAGGTTTGATTTCAGCAGGTTTTTCTATTTTAGGAATTACTTCAGCAGGAGTAGCAGTAATTGGATTATTAATTTCTTTTTTGCCTTCATTGATATTAAATACTGGTTCATTTGTTGAAATTTCAATTTTATTTTCTTTTTTTTCAACTTCTCCTTTTGAACTAAAATCAAAAGTAGTTTTTTGGTTAATTTCAGTATTTTCTTGTGAAATTTCTGATTCTTCAAATGATTTAAGTTTTGAATTATAAAATTCTGGAAATTTTTCTTTATAAAAATTCATATATTTTTTAAAATCTGGACTTTTCTGTTCTTTAAAGTTTTTTATTTTATCAATTATTTCATTTTCATTTGCCATATATAAAAAGTAATATGTAACCATTTATAAATTATTTTGTAAGCTATTTAAATGAGCATTGATTAAAATTAATTATGCAAGTGGCTATTGAGCAATTAAAAAAACTGTTAAATATTGAAGATAAAGATATAAGCATTCCTCCAAACTCACAAATGGGTGATTTATCAACAAATATTGCTTTTAAATTAAGCAAAGAAAAAAATGAAAACCCTAATGTCACTGCAATTAATTTAATGAGCACTTTAGATTTATCAAAAACAATTTTTTTAACAGCTAAAGCTTTTGGGCCTTATATTAATTTTTTTATTGATTATGAAAAATTAGCAAAAAAAACATTAAAAGAGGCGTTAGAAAAAGATTATGGAACCATTAAAAAATTAAATAAAAATATTTTAATTGAATTTCCAAATCCTAATACTAATAAGCCTTTACATTTAGGTCATTTGCTTCAAACCCTGTTAGGAATTTCTCTTTCAAGAATAATTGAATCTCAAGGATATAATGTAAAAAGGCTTAATGTTTACAATGATAGGGGAATCCATATTTGCCAATCAATGCTTGCTTATCAGAAATGGGGAAAAGGAAAATTGCCTGATAAAAAAACTGATCATTTTGTTGGAGACTATTATGTAATGTTTAATTCTAAAAAAAATGATGAGTTAATCAAAGAATGTGAACAAATGTTAATTGATTGGGAAGCAGGAGATAAAAAAGTAAGAACTTTATGGAAAAAAATGAATGCCTGGGCTTATAAAGGATATAATGAAACTTTTTCAAGAATAGGAGTAGATAAGTATGATAAAATTTATTACGAAAGCGATTTTTATGATAAAGGAAAAGAAATAGTTTTAAATGGATTAAAATCTGGAGCTTTTAAACAAGAAACTGATGGGGCAATTTATTGCGAAATGAGTGATGGAACGAAAAAATTTTTACTAAGAAGTAATTCAACCACTTTATATGCCACTCAGGATTTAGCATTAGCAAAATTAAAAGAAAAAGATTATACTTTTGAAAAATCAATTTATATGACTGCCAATGAGCAAAATCATCAGTTTAAGCAATTATTTGAAATATTTAAAAAACTTAAATTTAAATCAGCTGATAAATTAATGCATATAGGAACTGGATATATAATGTTACCAAGCGGTAAAATGAAAAGCAGGGAAGGAAAAGTGGTTGATGTTGATGCTTTATTAGATGAAACTATTAAAATTGCGCAAAAAGAAGTAAAAGACAGAAAAGCAAATATTAATCAAAAAGAAATTGAAAAAATAGCATTATCAGCAATAAAATATCAGATGCTTAAAACAACTGCAACTAAGGATACAATATTTAATCCAAAAGAAGCAATAAGTTTTGAAGGAAATACTGGGCCATATATTCTTTATTCAATAGTTAGGGCAAAAAAACTAACTGATAAAACTATCATTAAAATTCAAAATTTTAATGGAAAAATTTTAGAAACAAAAGAAGAAAAAGAATTAATAAAAATAATTTCTTCATTTTCCGAAGAGATTAAAAAAAGTTATGAAGCAATGTCGCCCCATATCTTATGTACTTACGCGTTTTCTCTTGCTAAAGCTTTTAATTCATTTTATGAAATTTGTCCAATATTAAGTTTAGAAGATGAAAAGCTTAAATTATCAAGAATTATTTTAGCAAAAGCATTCATAAATACTCTTGAAAAAACATTATATTTGTTAGGTATAGAAACAGTAAGTGAGATGTAAAGATGCAAAAAGCATTGATTATAGGAAGATTTCAACCCTTCCATAAAGGCCATGAATTTTTAATAAATCAGGTTTTAAAACAAAATTATTCAATCATTATTGCAATTGGCAGTAGCCAAGAATCGCGAACAGCTAAAAACCCTTTCAATTATGAAGAAAGAAAAAAAATGATACAATCCTGCTTTAAAAATGCAAAAATAATGCCTTCGCAAGATTATGAAAGCGATGAAGACTGGGCTGATGATTTGATGTCAAAAGCTAAATTTGACATAGTTTATTCAAACAACGAAAAAGTTAATGAAATTTTTTATAAAAGAAAAATCCAAGTAAAAAAAGTCAATGAATTGCCTAACATTTCAGGAACAAAAATCAGGAAAATGATAAATAATAATGACAATAAGTATAAAGAATTAATCCCGAAGTCTTGCTTGGAAGAAATGGAAAAAATTTGCGCCATGAAAATAATAAAAGAATGTTTTAAAATAAAGAAATGAATAAGATATAAAATATGAGCAATCTTGAAGAGTTCAAAAAAATTTTGCAGGATTTTGACCATCAATTTAGCGAAGCAAAAAAGCTTGCGAAATTTGAAAAATTCATAGAAGCAAAAAATGTTATAGTTTGCGCAATGGGCGGAAGCGCGCTTGCAGCTGAATTCATAAGCGCATTATTCTATCCTAATCTAAAAATGCAAATATCAAAGGATTATATCTTGCCTGAATATATTGATGACTCTTACTTATGCATATTTATTTCATATTCAGGAAGCACTGAAGAGACTATAACTGCGTATGAGCAGGCAATTAAAAAAACCAAAAAAATTGCAGTAATAACTTCCGGAGGAAAACTTGAAGAGTTAGCAAAAAAAAAACAATAATTCATTGATTTTAATGCCAAAAGGACTACAACCTAGGCTTGCCTTTGCTTACCAGGCAATGCCAATAATTAACCTACTTATTAATTCCAATCTTGCAGTTTTTGATTTTGAAAAAGAAAGCAAAAAAGTAAGCGAAATGCTATGGAGTGACTTTGAAAAAGACGCAAAAGCAATACTTGATGAATTAACTGGAGTGCCTATTATTTATTCTTCACAAAGAAATCAATGTCTAGCTTATAAATGGAAGATAAGCTTTAATGAAAACGCCAAAACTCCAGCTTTTTTTAATACTTTTCCCGAATTTAACCACAATGAAATAAATAGTTTTACTAATACTAATGTTAAGTTTACATTATTAATGCTTAATGATAGCGAAGATTACATCAATATAAAAAAAAGGTTCGCAATAGTCTCTGATATTTTAAAAGAAAAAGGAGCGAAAGTCATAGAAGTTAAGCTTAAGGGAAAAAACAGATTATCTAAATTAATTTACGGAATGCTGCTAGCTGATTGGCTTGCTTATATTTATGCAGCTAAATCTGGCGTTGACCCATTGACTGTTCCAATAATTGATGATTTGAAAAAAAGACTAATTTTATAAAAAAAAATCCTGATTTTTCACTGCGAAGATAAAATAATTTTATTAGTCATTCCGTTGCTTATTTTTTGCACAAAATTTTTATTGCAAAGCCTGCCGATAACTCTTGAAAGCTTCACTTTGTTCATATTAAGCGTTTTTTCAATTTCTTTCTGGGTCATAACTCCCCTTGATTTCAAAAGATTAATCACTTTTTTTTCATCATCGCTCAAAAGATGCTCAGACAAATCGCTGGCATAGCTGATTTTTTCTTTTTCATTAGTCAAGTAAAAAATGCTTACTCCTGCAAATATAAATGAAATCGAATAAACAATTGCTATAAAACTTACTGAAGAGATTATTAAATAAACCCCGTTCGGAAGCATTGATTCAATAACGCTGAAAACTCCAATTGAAGGGCTTAAAGTGAAAGTTAAGCCTGCATTAATTGAAATAATGAACAATATAAGGCTAAATCCTCCCAATAAAAAACACACAATCATTACTGCCAAGTACTTTTTGTGCTTAAACATAAATTAAAATATTAATCCAATCTTTTTAAGGATTGTTTCAGGTTGTTTCAGGAGTATTTAAAAAGCTATTTCAGCATATTTAAATTATCATGAAAAAGAAATTATTAGTGCTTGGAGCAGGAGGATTCATAGGGTATCATATAACCAGGGAATTTTTGAAAAACGATTACGAAGTTACAGCCCTTGAATTATACGAGCCTAAAAAAGATTTCTTTGATGATAAAGTAAATGTAGTTATAAAAGATTTATCTAAATTATCAGATAAGGAAGCCATTAAATTAATCAAGGGAAATGATTACGCAGTCTTTGCCGGGGGAATTGATGATAGGGCATTGCCAAAAAAACCCTCTTATGAAGTATTCTATAATGCGAATGTTAAATTTCCTGTAAGATTTTTAACTTTATGCAAAAAAGCGGGAGTGAAAAAAGCAGTAATTCTGAATTCTTATTTTTCATACTTTGACAGGGCAATGCCTGAAATGAAACTTGCAATAACGCACCCTTATATCAGAAGCAGGGTTGAGCAAAGGCAGGCATGCTTGGCATTGGCAGGCAAAAATTTTAATGTAACAATATTGGAGCTTCCATACATTTTCGGCACAGCTCCGGGTAAAAAAATATTATGGGAAGGATTAATAAAATATATCAATTCTGCTCCAGTAATATTTTTCACTAGCGGAGGCACAGCAATGGTTAGCGTTGAATCAGTTGCAAAAGCAGCTTATAATGCAATAAAATATTCTGAAAAAAGCTTGGCAATACCTGTTTATACAGAAAACGTAACTTGGAACGATTGGATTAATAGGATTTTAAAATTCAGCGGCAAGAACTCTAAAATGATAATTGTTGTGCCTAAATTATTGGCAAGGATAGGGGCATTTTTTATGAAAATATCTCATTCAATTAAAGGGTTAGAAAGCGGGCTTGAGCCTATAAGCTATATTGATTTTCAATATATGAATTCTTTTGTAACTGATGATTCATGCGAGTCAATATTAAAAATTAAAAAAGAATCAATTAATGATAGCTTAAAAGAGACAGTTGAAAGGTGCTTAAAATGAATATATTAGTAACAGGTGGGGCTGGAAGGCTGGGCAATGTTTTAGTCAGGGAATTAGTGAAAGAAGGCAATGATGTAAAAGTATTAACCTTGCCTAATTCAAAAAATGACTCGCTTAAAGGAGTTAAATGCGAATTAATCGAAGGAAACATTCTTGACCCTATTGGCTTGAAAAAAATTTTAAAAGGAATCGACCAAGTCTATCATTTGGCTGCAATGATTAGCATAGTCTCCTATGATAGGGATAAAGTTTTCAAGGTAAATGTTGAAGGCACTAATAATATAATCAATGCATGCCTAGAATCCAATGTAAAAAAATTAATCTATGTTAGCACTATACACGCATTGGATGAGAAAAACAAGGAAATAATCGATGAAACAGCAGGTTTTAACATTCATACTCATAGGGGCAATTATGACCAGTCAAAAGCCCAAGCATCAATCAATGTATTGGAAGCTGTTAAAAATAAAGGATTGGATGCAATAATCATATGCCCCACAGGGATAATCGGGCCTTATGATTATGAGGTTTCTTTTTTTAGCCAATACATTGAAGAGTATGTTAATAAGAGATTGTTTTTTTTCATTGACGGAAGCTACGATTTCGTTGATGTCAGGGATGTTGCTAAAGGAATGGCAAAATTAAGCGTTGCGGGAAAAAAAGGCGAAATTTATCTGCTATCTGGAGAGAATGTCAAAATAAAAGAGTTCAATGAAATCTTATTCCAAGAGACTAAGATACCTAAGCCTTTAAAAATACCTTATTTCTTGTCGTACTTTTTTTCATTTTTCACGCAAGCTTATTATAAATTAGCCAAAAAAACTCCAGTAATTACCCCATACTCTTTGTCAACATTGAAGATTAATTCAATAGTCTCCCACAAGAAAGCAACTGATTTGATTGATTATAATCCAAGAAGTTTCAAAGAATCATTTATTGACCAAATAAGATGGATGAAAAAGAGGGGAATAATAAATTATTAAGTCTTACAAAAAGATTTATAATATATTGAACAAAACTATTAATCCATGTTTAAAAATTTATACAGGTTATATGACAAAATACAAATACTAATTTTATCAAAGGGGTACTTAAAAAATTATAAATTAAAAAAAGGAGATACAGTTCTTGATTTAGGGGCTTTTTTTGGCTCTTTTTCAATAATTGCTGCAAAAAAAGTAGGGCCAAGCGGAAAAGTAATCGCTTATGAGCCTGATAAGAGAAATTTTGAAATTTTAAAGCAAAATGTCAAAGAATCTGGATTAAAAAATATTGTAATTGTGAATAAAGCAATTTTTGATAAAAAAGCAACTTTGAATTTAAGCAGCAGTTTTTCAAGCTCTAATTTATTTAATAAAAATTTATTAAATACAAATAAAATTCAAGCAGATACTATTGATAATGAATTAAAAAGGCTAAATATAAAAAAAGTGGATTTTGTTAAAATGGATGTTGAAGGTGCTGAAATAGAAGTAATGAATGGAGCAAAAAATAATTTAAAAAATATTAAAAATTTTGCAATAGCCTGCTATCATAAAAGAAATGGCAAAACAACAGGGGAGTTATTAAAGCCTTTTTTTGAAAAAAAAGGATTCAAGGCAAGCATAGGATTTTTTATTCATCCAACACTTTATGTAAATAAATTTTTTTAATCAATGAAATTAATTAAATAATAATTTTTTTGTGGGGGAATAAAATTATTAATATTTCAATTTCTTATTTTTATTATAACTAAAAGTTTAAAACAATAAAAATTTCATTTATTTATTATTGCTCCAGTAGCTCAATGGTAGAGCGCTGCTTTCGTAAAGCAGAGGTTAAGAGTTCAATTCTCTTCTGGGGCTCTCGGTGAAGTAGTCTGTCATCTCCAGCGTTTCTTTATAAATAACTTTGGGAGCAATGATAAGTATGATAGATAATTGGGTGATACATAAATTAGGAGACAGGCTCATTTATGTAGTCAACGGCATCAAGACAGCAAAATATTGCAACGAAATAAACAAAGACATTCTGTTAAAATTTCACAACCAATTATTTGCAGAAGGATTAAGCATACCAAGAGTTGTGAAGTACTTAACACTCTTATGCCAGATTGACAAAAAGATAAATAAGGATTTTACAAAAGTTGACAAGCAAGACATAGTAGACTACTTGACATGGCTGGAAACAAGCCACTACAGCGAATACACAAAGAAAGATTTCAAAGTAACTTTGAAAAAGTTTTACAAATGGCAAAACAACGGAACACTGCCAAGCCACATAAGCTGGATTAGCTGTAAATTAAGCGATAGAAAAAAGATGATGCCTCAGGAATTGCTAACACAAGATGACATAATCAAGCTCATTCAGCATGCAGGCAATGACAGGAACAAGGCCTTCATCAGCACACTGTATGAAAGCGGATGCAGAATAGGGGAATTAATGACCCTGAAACTCAAGCAAGTAAGCTTTGACAATTACGGAGCAATACTAATGGTTCACGGAAAAACAGGGTCCCGAAGAATCAGAATAATCTCAAGCAGCAACTTAATAGGAAAATGGCTAAACAATCACCCAGACAGCACCAACAAGGATAATTATTTATGGAGCAATTAGATCGGAAGAGCACAC
>JAQVLH010000035.1 GCA_028704265.1 Candidatus Nanoarchaeia archaeon | reverse complement strand
TCTTCAGTTAATTTAAGATTATTATCATTTGGAAGTTTTAATTCTACATCTTTAAAATCGGTTTTATCCAAAACCTCATTAGCAGTATTTAATATTAAATAATTTTTATAGGCTTCACCAACAATAGGTGTTAACTTTCCTGCTGAATCTACAACTTGTGTTAATTTAGAATATCCCGAATCCTTAAAATCAGCCATAAGAATATTTATCCAGAGATTATTTAAAAACATTTTTAATTAAATTTTAAAAAAAATCTTAAGGACTAGGGTAATTGCCAATGTCATTTATTCTATGCATTACTGACATAAAATAAATTAATGCATTTTTATCTGAATTAAGTTTATCAAAATCAGGCATTTTTAAATCCAAGAAATCTTTTTCAGAAATTTTTTTTGAATTAAATTCAAAAAAATTAGCAACATCAAATGAAGTTTTGTCAGCAGTATAATCTAAATTCATTTTTTCTTTATTTTCTTGCTCCGTTTTTATGATAAATAATTTTTTGTCAAAATTAAGAAGTTTTTTTGAAAAATCTATTAATAAATCATAAACTCCTTCAGAATAACTAATTTTTTTATAAAAATCGCTTTTTGTATCTAAAAAAATACCTAATGTAGTAGTAGCATTAATATTATAAAAAAAATCATCAGTTTTGCCTTTATATATTGAATCATTTAATTCTTTTAAAAAATTATAAACTTCAGAATAAGCTTTTTCCATCTTTTTAGTTTTTTTTGTAATTAAATCATTGAGCTTTTCAAAATCTTTATCTTCAATATCAACTTTAGTCCCTGATTTTATTCTTTTTGATTCTTCACCAGGCAGGCAGCCATATTTTCTAAAAAAATTTGATAATACTTCTTTCATATAGCTTTTGAATTCTTTTTTAAAATCAATGTGAGGAGTTGATAATTCACCCATTCTTATGTCAAAATCAAAAAGTTTTTCTTGCTCTTTTAACTGCTTTGATATTACTTTTTTGTTTAATATTTCATAATCTTTTTGAAAAGTAGCTGCAGGAGCTAAATTAAGATTTATTAAATTACCTAACTCTAATTCTCTTCCTTTTTTTCCTGAAATTTCTAAATTAACATTATTGGTTATTAATTCATTTATATAAATTAACCTTTCATTTATGTTTAAGTCAATAAAAGATTTTTTCATTATGCTTTCAACTTCTGATTTATTTGTTTTTGCTATTTTTTTTATTTCAGAATCAAATGAACTAAATGGTTTTTTAAGCAATTCTTCCCTTTTTTTTAGCAATTCTCCCGGATTATTTGATTTTTCATTAAAAAGATTTTTCATTATTTTGTCTATTAAATATTCTATTTTCATATCTTCACCTTGTCATATTTTGATTTTAATGCCCCGCTCGCATTCTTCAAATCATCTATCAATTTGTTTAATTCTGCTCTTGTATTTATTTTAAAAATATTTTCTCCTGGCAAAGCTATTAAGGTTTCCATAATTATGTTCCAATAATAGAAAATGAGCAGATCATGATTGCATCCTGATTCTCCTAATATGCTTGAAAAATTATTAGCTAAAATTATCCAATCATCTTTATTTTTAGCTCCAAATGCAGAATAAGTTGTATTAGGAAATTTATCATCCATTTTTGCTCCATTATCTATTAAATTCATTAATTTTAAAAAAATATTTATATCAGCACTTAATGGTATTTTTTTATAGTTTGAAGAGTTTATTGCATTTATTATTATGTTATAAAAATTTTGAAAATCTGGATTATTATAATGCTTTAATATTTCTGGTGAAAATACTGGAACAACTGCTTCAATGTCAGATTTAACCTTAGGTGTTATTAGTTTTCTTTTTCCTTCGCATAATCCAAACATCATAGTTTGATCATAATCATTGTTATTATATTTTATTTTTAATTTTGAATCTTCATATTTATGTGATGCAACATCAGATTCTGATATTATTATTTCAAAATATCCTGATGCATTAGTTGTTACTGGAGTAGTAGAACTTGTATTATTGTTTAATATTACTCCAACCCCATTTAATGGTCCTTTTATTGTTCCATCATTTTTGTATTCTATTACTTTTCCTTTTATTCTTGCTTCTCCTCTTGCTAATGGAAGAGATGCAGGATTTATTGGAACAATTACATCCTTCCAAGTAGTTCCTTTTTGCACTTCAAATGACGAACCTTTGATTCCATCAACGCTTGGGCGCCCATTATTCATTGTATGATCATAATCAATCCCGTTAAATGTTATTTTTATTTTTTCTACAGTTACTTTATCAGCCATATTTTTTGGCAACTTTATTGTAAAATTACCAGTAATATTACTAACATCTTCAAGATTTGAATAAGAAGGATTAGTTGTTGCTGTTACTTTCAAGCCCCTTACTGGAACTCCTTTAGGTTTATTTATAAAATTTAATACTTTTCCTTTAATCTCAGTTTTTGTTTTTATTATATTTTGAGTTACTGAAGAAGAATTTGATGATGTTGGAATAACGTTTGGCGATGAACCACTAAACCCTGAAGAGGAAGAGCTGGATGAGCCTTTTTTTTTAATTGCAAAAAATATTGCAGTTCCTCCACCTAAAGCAATTAAACTTATTAATATTATTGAACCTAAACTTCCTGAACTTTCAGTTGCTGAACCAGTGCTTAAATCTATTCCCCCGTTTAAATAAAAAATGAATGCTAATGAAATAATTAATAATGCTATAGATATTCCTTGTAGTAAAGATTTTTTTTTAGAAAAAAATATAGTTACTACTAAAAAGATTAGAATAAAACCTATTACAAATATTGAAGAATATTGCAAGATTGACAAAACCATTGATGAAAGATTAGGCATTATCATTATCATAATTGAAATTAATGCACTTAATGAAAAAGCTCCTGCTATTACTTGCCCTTGCCCTTCAAACCAAATATTTCCAATACTCATGAATAATGCAAAAAATAAAACAAAACAAACACCACCTATTACTAAACTAATATTATTCCATAAAAAATCAGTTATTGCATTGCTAAAACCTGCTGATAAAGCCACTAACAATAAAAATGACAGAATTAGCTTTTTCATATAATTACTATCTTACCTTTGTTTTAATAAAAAGGTTATGGTAAGGCTTTTAATTTAATGATTTTTTTTATTATTATTATGAAAAAACTTAAACCTAATGAAATAAGATACGTTTTATATTTTATGATTATTGTTTTTGTTGTCAGCTCTTTTAGTTTTATTAATTTATCAACAAATAATGGACAAGATACTGTTAATGCTTATTTATCTATTGTTGGTTTAGGCCAGGATTATTATCAAGAATTTTCAGTGCCTGTTGGAGCTAATTTATATTATTTATTATATAACACTGGATTTGTTAGCTTTCAATCCGATTATTCTATTAAGTGCGTCGGGCAAACTTGCAATGATTATTTATCATCTAATTATTGGCAAATATTTTTGAATAATAGTAATGTTGGTATGGATTATTTAATTAATGGAAGCGAACAATTTACATTATATTATGGCAAAAGAATTAATTTAATTAATATTTCATTAAATTTATTTACTCAAAATTTTGCAGAAAATACTACTCTTAAAATACCTGATACTATGAATTTAATTAGTTTGCTTAATACTTATAATGCTTCTTTCACTAATGGCTCTCTTAATTGCATATTTGAAATTTGCGGAAATTGGACTACTTTAGTTAATAATGAAACAAAAGCTTGGAATTACACTTTTAACGCTAACGATGAAATTTTATTTGAATTAGAATAAACTTTTAATAATTTCAGATTTTTTTAAAAAATTTTGAGTAATTAATACTTTTTTATTGCAAACATTTAATATATGATTTGACATTGAAAATTTTGATTTTCTTTTAAAGTCTGAATAATAATAAAGAATTACTATAATTCCTTCTTGTTTTATTCTTTCAATTACTGGAACAAAATCCGTATCACAAGTAAATAATATAACTTTTGTAATTTTATCTTTTTCTTTTAGATTATTAATTAAAATATTCATTAAATCTATGGTAAATAAAGTATCAACTCCTTTTTCTCTATAACCTTCAATGTTTTGACACCTGCCTTCCCTTATTATAATATTTGATTTCTTTATTTTATTTATAAATGAATCATAGCCTGATTTCCTTTTTGATTCTTCTAATGTTGGAGGATTGTTTTGAAATGGAGGTGAAGTATAATAATAAACTGTTTTTATTTCCATATTTTCATTTTTTGCAAGATTATATGAAAATTTAAATAAATCAATTTTTGTATTAAAAAATTTGCTTAAAAGATATAAATAATTGCTTTCAATAAAAATCAAAGTTTTTTGAGCCATAATAAAAAAAATTCATCTAGCATCCCAGACAAGCTGGAATGCTAGGGATCATATTAGAAATGAATAGATAACTAGTTATTTATAAAAATTTTGTATTACTATTCTTTTAGAGAAAATTACAGGGTTTTATTTGAATTAGAACTATTATTAAATCTAGAGTTTTAAAAGAAAATAAACAATGATGATTTCAAAGGAATCGAATTCGACTCCTTTTTATCGCAAGCTGGCAATAATTATTTTGTTTTATCTTCTCAAAAATGAATTGATAAAACAAATGAAAAGATTAAAATAATTTTTTTTAAATCACATTGAATTCAATGGGCTTAGACAAAATTAATCATTTGCTTGAATTAGAATAGTTATTTAAAGACTTCTTTTCCTTTATTATTATTAGTCGTAGATGAAGAAGATAGCACCCTAGCTTACCGGACTTCGAAACCCGGAGATGGCTTGTAGGGTAGCTGCAGATGCGACTAATATAATTTTTTAAAGTATTAAAGGAAGAGTTATCTAATTATTTAAATAAGAAGCTATAATATAGAGGTATTGTTTAAGAGGTATTTGAAATGAAACTGCCTATTATTGACTTAAAAGAATTAGAGAAAGAAAGAAAAAGAAATTTTAAAGAAAGATTGGAAATGATTGACTTATATGCTGAATGGATTAAAAAGAATTCCAACAAGAAATGGTCAGGCGAACAGGCTAAAATGCTAAAGATTAAAGATTAATTATTCTTCGTTTTTTGTGTCTTCTATTATTTTTCCGTCTTTTAATCTTATTATTCTTTTTACATATGGAAGCAATAGTTCATCATGCGTGACTAATATTATTGTTATTTTTTTCTCTTTATTTAATGTTCTTAATAAGGTGATTATTTCTTTTCCAGTCTTGCTGTCTAATTGGCCTGTTGGCTCATCTGCTAAAATAATTTTTGGGTTATTAATGAGCGCTCTTGCTATTGCCACTCTTTGCTTTTCTCCTCCGCTTAATCTGCTGGGGTAATGATTTATTCTTTTGCCTAATCCTAATTCTTTTAGGAATTTTATTGCATCTTCTTCTTTGCCTTTACTGAGCCCGTAAGGCATTAATGCGAGTGTTACATTTTCTAATGCGCTAATGCCAGGTATTAAATTGAAAGTTTGGAAGACGAATCCTATTTTTTTTAATCTAACTTTTGCTAATTCATTATTGTCCATTTTGGATACATCTTCATCTGCTAAAATTACTTGACCACTTGTTGGAGTGTCTAGGCAGCCTAGCATGTGAAGAAGTGTTGATTTTCCGCTGCCGCTTGAGCCAATTATTGCTACAAATTCTCCTTCTTTTATTATTAAATCTATTTCATCATTTGCTTTTACTTCATTAGTTTGCCCAATGTTGTAATATTTTGACAGTTTCTTTGTGACTATTATTTCTTTTTTCATCCTACTGTTGCCTCCACTGGACTCATTTTTGCAGATTTCATTGCTGGATAGATTCCTCCAACTATACCCATGACTAATGCAAATAACATTGCTTGAATTATTAAATCTATTGTGACAACTGTTGGAACATTAGAATAATATGTTGCGAAAGCTGAAATGCCCATGCCAAACCCTACTCCTATTACTCCTCCTATTAAGCTTAATACTATGCTTTCTGTTATTATCATTTGAATTATGTGGGAGTTTTGCCAGCCTATTGCTTTTAGGATTCCGAATTCTTTCATCCTTTCCATTACACTCATTAACATAGTGTTAGTTACTACTATTCCTCCAACCACTCCTGCTATTCCGCTTATTGCCCATAATGCTATTTTTAAATTTCCAATAAATGAGGTTATTATCCCTGAGCTTTCCTGCATGTCCATTGCCTGCAATTCTCCTTTATATCTAATGCTGACTATTTCTTTTAATCTATCCTGATCATCTGGATTCTCGGGAACTAGATTAATCATTGTTACCATGTTTTCATCAATGCTGGCTGCTTTTCTTGCAACATCCAATGTTGTTGCAACCATCATGTCAAATAATGGCAGATCTGATTCAAATGTTCCAATAATTCTGTAATTCTCATTGTTTAGCACTATTTGTCCTCCTATTTGCTGACCTATTTGCTTTCTTAAATTCTCGCTAATCACTACTGAGTTCTTGTCTGTGCTTTTTAATTTTCTTCCATTGCTGACTTGATAATATACTGCTCCTTCATAATCTTTTGATAGTTCAGGATCTAATCCTATTAATACTACTACAGGTATTCTTACTTTGCTGGATTTGATTGGTGTGGTTGTAAAAATTTGGGGAAGTGTATATTTTACTCCTTGTAATTTTTGAAGTTCATCCACATAGCTTACATCAACTCTGCTGTATTGGTCATCAACTGCTCCTGCTTCCATTAGATAAATTCCCTGGAATGAATCTAATATTTCTGAAACATTTTCTGCCACTCCAAAGCTGATGCTTACTAGGCTTACTATTCCTGCCACTCCAACTATCACTCCTATTAATGTAAGCAGGCTTCTTCTTTTGTTTCTTAGCAAATTTTTTAGAACTATTTTTATCATTCGTATCTCACCGCCTCTACTGGGCTCATTTTGCTGGCCACGCTCGCTGGGTATAGTGAGCTTAATACTCCTACAAATACTGCAAATATCATTGCTTGAAAGATTAAGCCTGCAGAAACTATTGTTGGGATTGATGTTATTGCTTCAACCATATAGCTCCCAATTAAGCCAAGTAATGTTCCGATTACTCCTCCTGTTACTCCTAGCAATACTGCTTCTAATAATATCATATAAGTGATATGCACATCTTTCCACCCTATTGCTTTTAATACTCCAAATTCATTAATTCTTTCCATTACACTCATTAGCATTGTATTCATTATTCCTATTCCTCCTACAAATGCTGAGATACTGCTTACAAACCATAAAGCTATTGTCAACGTGCCTAAAAAAGTATTTAATGATTGTCCTGATTGTTGGGATGAACTTACCCTGTAGTCTGGAAATATTTCTTTTAGCCTTAAAAGTAATGTTTTGGTTTCGATTTTTGGCAATAAATAAACTGAACTGAATTCATCTTCTGCATAGTTAGATAATTCCCTTGCAGTATCTATATTCATTATTACTGTTCCGCTTGCGCCTAAGCTGGTCTCTAAAGTAAATATTCCTACTATTCTAAAATTTCTGCCATTTAGTTCTACAGAATTTCCAATAAATAAATTTTCATCTTTTGCAAACTTGTCATTTATCATTATGCTATTTTTTTCATCTTTGAATAATAATCTTCCTTGCAATTTATTGTTGTAAGGCAGAGCGTTTTCAAAATAGGGTATTTTTTCAGGCTCAACTCCTATTCCTTGGATTAATTGAATGTTTCCTGCAGCCACTGTTGAAGTAGCGCTTAAGTCTTTTCCATTGAAAGATTTTATAAAAAAACTTATTTCACTAGCATAGATTTCTATATCATTTATCTTATCCAATCTTTTTAGCAAATCATCATTAAGATTGCTTGTAGCTCCCATTATTGAATTTGAAATTTGAATATATTCAGCACCGCCTAATTGCGAATCTGCTTCCTGCTTTAATCCTTCACTAATACTTACTAAGCTAATTATTACTGCTACTCCAATTATTATTCCTAAACTAGTTAGCAAGCTTCTAACTTTGTTTCTTAGCAAGTTTTTTAATGAAGTTTGTATCATTTCTTTTTCTTCATTCTTTTATAAATAAAGAAAGCAACTACTGCCACTATTGCTGCTCCAACTATTAAATAAGTGCTTGAGCCATCAACACTTAAAATATCATAATCTATTGATTGAGTTATTGTTGATTCTTTACCAGCAGCATCATAGTAAGTTATTTTTATATCACCTGTTAATTTACTTTGGCTCTCTGGAATTATTATTTCAAAAATTGCGCTTGTTATATCTTCTCTGTCTAGTGTTCCTAAATTTTCAGATTTTATTCCTTTAAACTCATCATTGATTAATAATTCAGCTTTTATGCCATATGCTTTTGCGCTTCCTAGATTTTCTATCTGGCAACTTATTGTTTCCTGCACTCCTTTCATAATTATTTTTGGATCAGCATTTATTGAATTAATAGATATTTTAGGCTCGCCAATTGTTAACAAATTAATTGTTGAATCAAGTGAATAATCATTTGATGTAGCTTGCAATGTAAATTGATATGATTGAGGTTCTATTTCTTTTTGAACGAATATTTTTGAAACAAAAGTCTTTGACTCTCCTGGATTTAATGAATTAATATAAAAATCTGAACCAGTTTCTGGAATAAACCCATTAGGCATTATTAAATTAACAAAAACGTTTTTAAAAATATCATTTCCTTGATTGCTTAAAGTTATGCTAAAATTTGTTGATGAATCAATTAATAACGAAGTTGTATAATTCTCAATTATTAAATTATTGGAGCTTAAAACTGCAACAGTGCTTCCTGATTGGCTGGTTAATTGCTGGCCTCCGCTGTCATATTTTGCTTCAATACTTATTGAATAGCTTCCGCTTTGAAGAGTTAATGGAGCAGTATAGGTAAAGATTATAAATTTTGAATCCCCTGATTTTATAGTCCCTATAGTGATTAATGATTGATCTAACATTAATTGCGAAGAAGGAATTATTCTTAAATTTGTTAAATCAGTTGTTTCTAAATTTTGAATGTTAAAACTTATTGTTCCAGATTGGCTAGGATAGATTTGAGAATCAGATAATACAACATTTGTTATTGCTAATTTTGTTGTTACTGCACTAAATCCTACACTTAAGGCTAGCATTATTGTTAATAATGATATTAGTTTTTTCATATATTATTTTATGTTTTTAGTTATTTAAAAAGAATTCTTAACATTAGGGCTTTGTAGAAATCATTTGATTCAGTAATATTTTGATTGTTTTCATTATTATATTTAGGTTATAATTTAAGGCTTTTAGGATTGCTTGTTTTGTTTGGGTGTCGGGTTTTTTGTTTTTTATGCTGT
>JAQVLH010000034.1 GCA_028704265.1 Candidatus Nanoarchaeia archaeon | reverse complement strand
AGCATTCATGATAACTCAAAAGAAATAATTGATTTTATCTAAAATGGAATGAAGCTGATAATTTTTATAATTTATTAAAAAAGAAAATTAATTATTTTTTTGTAACTATTTCTTTTAATTCGCTGATATTATCTGATAATGCTGGTATTAATTTATTTAATGCTTTATCTAAAGCTTTTATTTCAGTGTCAACATCAGTCATTGTTTGGTTAAATTCTTCTGCTTTCTTTCCAAGCGAATTATTCATTGTGTCAACTCTTAGATTAAAATCTGAAATTCTTGTTTCTAATTCTTTCATTTTGGTGCTAATCACTGCTTTCCATTCTATCATACTTCTTATTACTTGTTCGCTTTCTTTCCATTTTTCGCTTATTATTTCTTCAAGTATTCTTTGGATTTCATCAATATTTATTGAAGGAGCTCTTTGTACTGGTTGCTGATAAGTTTGCTGTTGCGAAGTTGGCATTGGTCTAACTTGCTGAGGTTGTAAAGATGGTGTAGAGTTTTGCATAACTTGAGGTGCTGGTTCTGGTATTTCAGTAACTTTTTCAATTTGAGGTGCTGAGCCGGTTACAGGGTTTGATATATTCTTTTTAATCTCAGCTTGCTGCATTGCATCTCTTATTTGCTGATAAGTATATTTTTCAGATAATAATGATTCTATTATTTTTTCATTAGCTAAGCCTTGGCTTCGCATATCAATTACTTTTTGTATAGGTATTTCTCCATTCATTTTTTCATCTTTTCATTAAATTCTTCTTTAGTAACATATCTTGTTGGATCCATCATTGATACATATTTTTCAATTATGCTTATTTCTTGTTTTTTTGCTGTTAATTCCAGCTCTTTTATTATATGAAAAATAGTGTCTTCAATGTTTTTTATAGTTTTTCTTAAATCGCTTATTTCACTGGATATATCTGACATTGCTTTGTTTACTTCTTTTTTGTCATTTAATATTTGGTCATCAAAAACCCTAATTCTTTCTCTATCATGATTTATTCTTTCTTCACATAATCTTACTCTAGTATTTATTTCATTTACTCTTTGCAGCATTAAAACACTAGCTTGGCTTGTTTGAATAGCTGCTGCTTGAGCTGCAGGGTTTTTAGTATTAATGTTTTGAGGCTGATTTTGTTGCGTATTTTGCGGCATTGCCATAATATTTTATAAATCAGCGGGTATTATATAAGTTTTGGGATGATTGGTAATTCTTGTGATAATTTTGAAATTGAAACAGAAGGTTCTGATAAAATATTAAGAGTTAATTGTATCGGTTGTCTTAATTATCCTAGTATTGAAGATTCTGAAACTTGCATGGAAAAAATAATTGATCATTTAATTTCTGTTAGCGGAATTAGTACAATAATTCTTTCAAGTGATATGAATTTTGTTTATCCTCCTGATCAAACTAATCTTTTGGATGAATTAGCGCAATGTTTTTTAAAACTTGAGCAAGAGCATGAAATATTAAAATATCCTTTAGTAAACAATCCGTTGCTTGCTAAGCAAATTGTTGACAGTATGAGTGTGATAAAAGAAATAATTCTTAATTATTTTAAAAAAGACCCAATTGGCACATATGTTAAAACTATCAGGGCTTACAGGGAAGAGAAAGCAAAAAATGAGAATTATAAAGATGATTTTAAAGAAATTAGTGATTTGCAATTATCAAAGCTTGAAACCATTAAAGATGAATTAGGAAATACTACATTAATTAAAAGTATTGGGGATAGAATTGAAGGTTATAAAATAGGAGATAGGGAAATTTATAGAGAATTCTTTGAGCCGTCAATTAAGCCGAATTTTATGTTTACCAGGCTTATGATGGAACCTCCATTAAAAGCTAAAGAAATTGACAGTTATAATATTGGAAAATTTGACAAAACGGAAGTAGTAATTTATGATGTGCCTGATGAAGTTTCAAAAAAATATTTTATTCACCCTCCTGAGTTTGAATTAAGTGATGATGATTATGAATTATTAACTGCAGCTAGAGAAGTTTTAGCAAAACATAAACCAAAAAAAGAAGAATTCACTGACCCAGTTAGGATGAGAAATATTTTTTTTAAAATAAGCAGGGATTTAATTGAAGAGATTGCAAAAGCAAGAAATATTAAAATAACTTTTGCTAATGTTGAAAGAATTGCAAGAATGCTAGTAAGGCTTACTGTTGGTTTTGGCATGATTGAAATTTTATTAGAAGATGAAAGGGTTGAAGATATTTATGTTAATGCACCTATAGGTTCAATGCCTATAATTTTGAAGCATGCAGATTATGGGGAATTAAGAACTAATATTATTCCAAATGTTAAAGATAGTTTTGGTTGGGCTTCAAGATTTAGAATGATGAGTGGAAGGCCTTTAGATGATGCTAATCCACTTCTTGATACTGAATTAGAAACACCAAATTTTAGAGCAAGAGTTAGTATTGTTCAAGAGCCATTATCTCCTCAAGGATTAAGTTTTGTTTTTAGAAGGCACAGGGAAAGGCCTTTTACATTGCCATTGTTGATAAGTTGGAAATCTATTACTCCTTTAGCTGCAGGAGTATTGTGGTTCTTAATTGATGGTGGAAGGTCAATGATGGTTGCAGGAACAAGAGGAAGCGGAAAAAGCAGTATCTTAGGAGCAATAATGGTTACTATTATGAGAAAATTTAGAATTATTACTGTTGAGGATACATTAGAATTGCCTGTTACTTATTTGAAAAATCTTAATTTTGATATTATGGGTCTTAAAGTTGGAAGTGCTCTTACTGGGTCAAGCAGTGAAATGGATGCAACAAAAGGAATAAGGGCAACTTTGAGGCTTGGTGATAGTGCATTGTTTGTTGGAGAAGTAAGAAGTACTGAAGCAGTAGCTTTATATGAAGCTATGAGAGTTGGAGCTTTAGCAAATGTTGTTGCTGGAACAATTCATGGTGATAGTGCTTACGGAGTTTTTGATAGGGTAGTTCATGATTTAGGAGTTCCTGTAACGAGTTTTAAAGCAACTGATATTATTATGATTGCTCAGAAAATTAAAACTCCTGATGGCTTGAATGAAATAAGAAGAATTACTAATATTGTTGAAGTAAGAAAGCATTGGGAAAAAGATCCTTTTTTAGAAAAAGGATTTTTAAGTTTAATGACTTATGATGCAAAAGAAGATAAATTAAAACCAGAAAGAGCACTAATTGAAGGGCAAAGTGAAGTAATTAAAAGTATTGCAGGAAATGTAAGAGAATGGGCTGGAAAATGGGATTTAGTTTGGGATGAAATAGTAACAAGGTCAAAAGCCTGTGAATTAATAGTTAAATATTCTAAAGAAAATAAAAAACCTGAAATGCTTGAAAGTGATTTTGTAGTAGTTGCAAATGATGCGTATCATAAATTTTTTGAAAAATTAAAAAATGAGCAAGGCTATCCTGAAAGTAAGGATTTATTGTTTTTATTTGAAGAATGGCTTAAAAATAGGGTGAAAAAGATTGGCAAAGGCATTATCTAAATTAACACGAGAGGATTTGAAAAAAGAAGCTCAAGAAAGCATTGATTATGATAGTTACGAATTTACTAGTTTTAAAAGTGAAAAAGCATTAAGAAAAAGCTGGTATGAAAAAGCCTGCAAGACTGCCGGAAAATTTTTCTCCATGAAATTAACAAAAAAAGAAGAAGAAAAACTTGAGAATAATATAAGATTAGCTGATTTGAATGTCACTGCAGGAGAAGTTTCAGGATTAAGTATGATAATTTTAATTTTTGGAATAATATTTTCTCTTTTAGCAATAGTAATTTCCACCTCATTAGTTACATTGATGTTTTTACCTGTCTCATTTTACGGCTATATTTATATAAGTACTTATCCTGAAAAGCTTTCAAAAAAAAAAAGAATGGAAGAAACTAGTGAAATGGTATTATCAATATTATATATTGTTACTTTTATGAGACATACTCCTAATTTAGAAGCTGCAATAAAATTTGCAGCAGATAATCTTCAAAGTCAATTAGGCTATGATTTTAAGAAAATTCTTTGGGATATTCAAACTAGAAGATTTAGGGATATTTATGAATCTTTGAATAATTTTTTGATTGATTGGACAGAAGAAAGCAATGGTTTTCCTGAAGCTATGGGATTAATTATGAGCGCTTTAAGTCAAATTGATCAAAAAAAAAGGGATGAAACTTTAGATATAGCAGTTGATACAATACTTAGTAATACTTATGATTCAATGGTTGTTTATGCCAACAGTCTAAGGACTCCAGTTCAGGCAGTAAGTCTTTTAGGAATTACTCTACCAATTTTAGGATTAGTAATGCTTCCAATGGTAAGCGCGTTTTTGTCAGATTTAATAACAACAGATATGATTTTTATATTTTATGATTTAATACTTCCAGTAATAGTATATTTTAGCATAAATTCGGCATTATCAAAAAGGCCAACAGGTTTTGCCATACCAAATGTTGATTCGCATCCAGATGTTCCTCCAAAAAACAAGTTTTTTTTAATGAATAAAGGTAAAAAAGTTTATTTAAGCGTTTTTATTGTTCCTATAATCGTGCTAATCATATTTATTTTCTTTTTTATTTCTTATATTTTAAGCGTTGAAGGATTGCCGCCAAGCCAGGGTGATGTTTTTGGAAGCTTAACAATAATAATAGGAATAGCATTAGCATTGATTTTTTATTTTTATTTCAATAGTTTTCAAAAAACAAAAGTCAGGAACAAAATTGCCAGTGTAGAAAATGAGTTTGCAAATGCTTCATACATTTTAAGTAATGTATTAAGTGAAGGAAAGCCTTTGGAGATTGCAATTGTTAGGACTGGTGAGAAGATGAAATCTAGTGCAATTCATGATTTTTTTGAAACAATAGAAAGTAACATTAAAAATTTAGGATTAAGCATTAAGGATGCAATCTTTGACCCAAATGAAGGAGCTATGAAACTTTACCCCTCAATGCTTGTGCACAGTATTATGAGAATTTTAATATCAACAAGTGAGGAATCAACTCATGCAGCAAGTATAAGCATGGCTCATATTGGAAGATACACTAAATCTGTTCATTCAATTAATGAAAGAATAAACGATATTTTAAGCGACACAGTTAGTAGTGTTGGGTTTCAGGCAAATTTTATAGCTCCATTAATTACTGGAGTAGTAGTGGGTTTGTCAACAATGATATTTTTGATAATTAATAATTTAAGTGGGCAATTAAGCCAAATATCAGGCTCAGGAACAGGATTAGGCGGAGCAACAGGGATGAATCTCGATTTCGTGCTTGGATTTTTGAATATGAGCACAAGCATAGAAGTATGGGCTTTTCAGCCAATAGTTGGGGTTTACTTAATTATAGTAGTATTATTAATGGTTTATTTAATCAACAAGATTGAATTTGCAGGGGATTGGATTTATTTTATGAATAAGGCTTCAAAAACATTAATAATGTCAATAGGATTATATTTGGTTGTGGTATCAATTACAACAATAATTTTCACAGGATTAGCAGGAGTGGCGGTGATGGTCGGGCAATGAAGAAAACGCAATTAGCTTTTGAAGATTTTATAATAGGATTTTTAATGTTCTTTATGCTTGCTTCAGTAATATTTTTATTTATAAATAGTGGAGCAGGTTCAGGAATAGATTTTTTTAACACTTCAATTTATCAGGACAGTAATGTTTCTCTTGATTATTTATATTTGAACGCTTATACTGAAGGTTCAACTAGTGTAACACCATCTAAAATAAAATTTAATCCTGAGACTATGCAATTAAATTTTAGTTTTTCAAGAACTGGTTTGCCTTCAGGAGAATTTGATGATAAACTTATAGATTTTCCAATAAATGTTAAAATTTCCTGGCTAAATTGTTCCATGTTTTACGATTCTTATCTTTGTTCAAACTATTATAATGAAACAATAATTGATGAATTAATAAAATATGACACTTATTTTTTTAATTACACTTTTAATCCTCTAATGAGAAAATATTTGAATTGTAATTCAAATATTATTATTGAAGTTGAATTTTTATCAAGTTTTTTTAAAGAAGGCTATCTTGAAAATAATAAATATGTGGTGCCTGTTGATTTTTGCTTTTTTGATCCTTTAGATGTAAAATCTCAAAATATATGCGTGCCAATTAATCCTAATTCAACAGAATGTTCAGAAATTCCAATTGCTTTTGATTCAACTAAAAATTATTTAAAATTTGCGCCTGAAAATTTTGAAGATTTAAAATTAATACAGGGGTTGGGAGTTGATTTAGAAACTAGTTTAGTTGCCCATTTTACATTAAATGAAGGCTCAGGAGGGATAACAACCGATTCAATAAATAATATTAGGGGCGCTCTTCAAAATTATTCAAGCTGCTTAGGAGAAAATAATATTTGCCAAAAATGTTATATCCTTCAAAATGTTCCCAGTACATACAGTTATTTCACTTCAGGTTATTGTTTGGGGGCTTCCTTTTGTAATTTTGCAAGTTATTATCAAATAACAGGGACTGAATGCACGGTTAATAATTATGTCCCAAATTGCTTTTATGGAATATTAAGCGCTACAGGCTATTCAACATGCTCAAATACTAATACAAGATGCGGATATAGGAATCTGTTCATAAGAACACAGGTTTCTAATCCAGTTTCAAACCTTTACAGATCTTATGGCTTCTGCAGTTTAATAGAATTTTCAACAGCGGTTTTTTCGGATGATGCAAAATATGGCAAATCAATAAAATTTAACGGAATAGACAGCTATGTTCAAATAGATGATTCTGAATTTTTAAAGCCGGAAATATTAAGCTTGTCTGCGTGGATTAAGACTCCAGGAAACAGTTCGGATTTTATTTTTGAAAAGCAAAAAAGCTTATGGGTTTCTTATGCAATGAGTGTCTCAGGCGATGGGACTAATTCAAAAGCTCAATGCAGCATAGGATTAGATTCATCAGCTGTCTCTCAATCAGTAATAAGCATTTCATCAGTAGGGGATAATGAGTGGCATAATATTGTCTGCACTTATGATGGCTCAACATTAAAATTATATTTTGACGGCTTGCTTGAATCATCAAAAAACGCAGAAGGCCAGATTTATTATGACGGAGAAACAGGCGCAAGAATAGGATATCATTTAGAATCTGGCACATATTTTAACGGATTAATAGATGATGTAAAAATTTTTAACAAGGCATTAAATCCCATTGAAGTTAAACTTTTATATGACATAAATTATGACTGGAGGCTTGAATTTGTAGATTATTCAGAATATAACCCTTATGCAGTTAAATTTGAGTTTTCAAATAATCACATAAAAGATTTAGGTTTTACAGTTAATTTAAGTTATATAAAAAACAATGTTGAAACTCCTCTTTATTTAAACAAATCTTTGCGCCAGGAAAATTCAACATTTGTTATGTTTTTTACTGATGTTTCTTTGGGCCAAAAACTTATTTTTCCAAAATCAAAAACTTCATATATAATTTTTGACTTGAGGGATTTGTATACAATAAATAATGATGGTTCAAAAACTAATCTTTTTGATTCAGGAAAAGTATACAGATGCGATGATGATGATAATAATAATTTATTTAAATTTAAAATAAATTCTTATGAAATTGAAATGAATGAGTTAAACAATGAATTCCAAAAAAAAATAGGATGGTGCTTAAACATATGAATGCGCCTATAAAATACATTTTGATATTTTTGTCATTTTTAATAGCTCTGCTTGTTTTTTCAATGATAATTTTCGGCTTTGAAGACACATTAAATTTCATAGGCTTGGATAGGGTTGACTTTATAATGAAGGTGTTTAGCTATGCAGATTGAAGAAATAATTCCTATAATATTATTTGTATTTTTTATAATGGGCTCGTTTAGTGTTTTTTTTTCGATATATGATTTAGGTGGGACTTATTTAAATAATGTTATGTGCCAGCAATCAGCAACCATAAGAGGTATGATTAATGGTTTTTTTTCAGGCTTTTGGAAATTACTAATAGGGGGTTCAAAATATGATATTTTTACCCTTGTTCCATTAATTTGTCAAACTAATGAAATAAATATTAATGAAGAGAGCAGGCTAGATCCAAATGCTATGATTGCCAATGAAATATCTTCTTGCTGGCAAAAGTTTGGTTCAGGAACAAAAGACCCTTTATTTCCGCAAGCTAGTTATTTATGCGGAAAAATAACTTTTAAATCAGATGATATAAATAAGTATACTGATTTAATGAAAATTTATTCATTATTATACTTTAACAAATCAATCATTTCATCAAAAGGGGAAGATGAGCTTCCAAGTATTTATTATGAAGCAGGAATAACTTCAGAACAAGAATTAGAAGATGTAAGTTATTTTGAAATTAGCTCATTTAGATTATGCAATGCTTTAAAATACCAATCAGACTTGAATTGGAAAATAATGACTGAAGGAATTTATTATGGAAAAGAAGATAATTCAAAAAAATTTTTATTAAGCGAAGGATTAGAGAATGTAAGATTTGGTTCAGTGCTTCTTTCTGAATGCCTTTCATTAAAAGAAGGAGCATTGAATACTTGGAGATTAAATAATGATTATTTAAATTCTTGGAATAATTCATGTATTATAAACTGCAAAGAAATTTCAAATAATTATGATGAATATAATTCCTGCAAAAAAAAATGTAGCGAGTTAATTACTATTTTTTCAAATGGATTAAACAACAATCCTTCTAGCGAAATTTTTAATAGCACTAGATTATATGAGGGAATATTTTATATAAGATTTTTTGATTTTAGTAGCTGGCTTTTAGAAGGGGATGAGAATTTATTCATTTCTCCAGAAAGTCAAACGCGATTATTTCCATCAATTACTTTATCTTTAAAAAATCATATTGATATGGTTGTTTTATCTTATGATTCGCAAATAAATAAAGAAACAAAAAGCGAATATGGGTATTGTTCAGGTGATGAAATCTTCTCATGTTTACTGTGTAAATATAGTGATTTAGATTGTTCAAACCCATCCGCTTGCGTTACAATTGATAATCCGGAATGCGATTCTGCATCATTATGCAATGTAATTACAGGCGAAAGGGGAAGAATAGGTCCTCCTCCAAAATCATGCAAGCCAATATCAAATCTTAAATGCAGCTCCTTAAAATCCTCAGCTGAATGTATAAGTAATGCTTGTGCTAAATGTGTTTGGAATGAATTCAAATGAAATAATTAAATAGTTTATAATTAATAATTTTTTTAAACTCAGAACTATTTTTTAAACTTATGATTAATAAAAAAGTTATTTCTGTTTTTTTAGGTGATTTTTAAATGATTACTGATATGATTTATAAAGTTTTTATGATTTTAATGGGTGTTTTTTTAATAGTGATTATGTATTCATTAGTTAGCTCAATTAACAATTCATCCTCATGTTATCCTAAGGAGTTATATCAAGAGGAAGGATTGGCAGGTTTAGGTGGAGGAATATTTGATGGAGTATATGATTCTTTATGCTCATCAGTTATTGATATTAATAGTGGATTATG
>JAQVLH010000033.1 GCA_028704265.1 Candidatus Nanoarchaeia archaeon | reverse complement strand
AATTCTTGTAACAAGCGTCAAAGAAGGGTGGGGCCTTATAGTAACAGAAGCAAATGCCAATGGCACAATAGCAATAACATACAATATTGATGGATTAAGGGATGCAAATAATAACAGCATAGGATTTATAACACAAAAAAACATCCCAGAATCATTAGCGGAATATATAGAAATGATAATCAATAATCCTAAAATCAGAAAGCAAAAAGAAGCAAAGGCATTGGAATTTGCAAGACAGCATAGTGATGGGGATAAGAATTGCAAGGAGTTGGAACAATGGATAAAAACTTTCAAATCATAATTCCAGAATTAGTTTCATTTGATACTAAATTAGATAAATTAAAAGGATTTAATCTCTCAGAAGATTTTAATTTTTATAAATCCCAAACAAAAAAAGAAAAATTCCATTATTCTCTAATAGTTAAAAACGATATAGAAATTCCTAAATCCTATGAATTTAGGAATGGATATTACTTTAAATATGAAGATTGTTGGTACTATGAAAGAAAAATTATTCCTGGAATAAGTTTAAAATTTAAATATGATTTAAAAAATAGAATATTTTATTTCAACAGATCCTATTCTTTGATTCCTTTTGAAATAGGGGGAATACTCCCGATTGGAAAGCATATTTCAGACTTTATAAATTTAGATTTATTTTTAAACAATTATAATGTTATCCGGGGCTGTGCTTTTGCTTATAGGGGGAAAAATGTTATAATAATTTCCCCTATTTTTAATGGGAAGACTACTTTACTAAAAGATATTCTTATCAAGGGAGGAAAATATATTGCAGAAGACTTACTAATCATCAATTTTTTTGAAAATAAAATTTATCCAAGTAGTCCGCATTTATGGAATTATTCTAGAAAGATAAATAAAGAATTATCTGGGATTGATACTCACCAAATTATAGACAATTCTAGAAATATAGACCAACTAAATCTTTTACAAAATTCAATTAAGCCAGAAATGGAGTACAAGCCTTCTAAAGACCTTTTGGATTATTTATTAATCAACTCTTTATTCTTTTTAACCAATTTAATGTTAAGGTCTTTTATTGTAGAAGAAGGTTTATCTAAAAAAGTCATGAAAAAAATTGGAGATATAAGCAAAATAAAAAAGTATTCCTTTTTAAATATAAATGATTTTAAATATTTTTCAAAATGAAAGAAAAAAATGAAATCCATTGGGAAAATTTGGGAAAAGATTATTCTAATTCATGGTTAACTCCATCGAAACAAATGATGTCTCAAAAAGAGTCTAAATTTATTGCAAAATATGCTAATTTGGCAAGACCAAAATATTCTCTTGATATTGGAGTTGGGAACGGAAGAATACTAGAGAATCATATTAATAATAACATTCCAAATATTTATGGTATGGACATATCAAAAAATATGGTGGAGATTTGTCTAGAAAAATTTAAAGATAAGTCCAATATTAAGAATATAAAAGTCTGCGATATTTCAAAAGAGAAGATACCCTTTCAGAATAATTTTGACTTTGTCTCAGCAATAAGGGTATTAAAATATAATAAGAATTGGAAAGAAATATTAGAAAGAATAATATCTAAATTAAATAAAGAAGGAATTTTTGTTTTTACTATGTTAAATAAAAAATCATTAAATATATTTGGTAAATATAATATAGAATATTATAGAACAGATTATAATGAAATTACAAAAATAATTAAAAGAAAGGGAATGGAGTTATTAGAAATAAGAACTTTTACAAGAATTCCGGATGTTTTCTATGACTTATCAAAAAGTTACTGTTATGGAAAGTTTTTAATGGGAGTTGAAACTTTTTTAGAAATATTCTTCGGAAAAATATTCTTAGGAAGAATATTTTTTATAGCAGTTAGAAAAGCTGATAAAGTAACAAAATGAAATCAAATAATTCCTTAGTTAGTGTTATTATCACCACAAAGAACTCAGAAAGAACTTTAGATAAATGTCTAAAAAGCATAAAACAACAATCATATAAAAATATAGAAATAATTGTTGTAGACAACAATTCCACAGATAAAACAAAGGAAATAGCAAAGAAATATACGAGGCTTGTTTTTAACAAAGGTCCAGAGAGAAGCGCACAAAGAAACTTTGGAGCAGAAAAAGCGAAAGGGAAATATGTTCTTATTCATGATTCAGATATATATTTTCATAAAGATTCTGTGAAAGAATGTGTGGAGTTAGCAGAAAAAACAGGTTGCAAAGCAATAGTTCTTCCAGAAAAATCAATAGGTGAAGGATATTGGACAAAAGTAAAGGCTTTTGAAAGAAGTTTTTATATTGGCAAGGATTTGATAGAATCTTCAAGATTTTTTGATAAAAAAACATTTTTATATTTAGGGGGATATGATCTAAATCTTACTGCTTGTGAAGATTGGGATTTACAAAATCGTTTAAGAGAAAGGGGGGTATTAATTGGAAGGGTTAATAATATTCTAGAACATGATGAAGGAAGATTAAATCTTTTTGGAAGTTCAAAAAAGAAAGCATACTATGCAAAATGGATAAAAATTTATAAAGAAAAATATCCGGAAATTGCAAAGAAACAATTTAATCCATTTTATAGATTTCCAATTTCAGAAATATTAATTAAAGGATTAATTCATCCTATTTTAGTTATAAGTATGATAATAATGAAAGGAATGGAATGGAGGAGTGCGAGATGAAAACCCCCCTAATTTCAATAATAATTGTAAATTGGAATGGAAAAAGGTTCCTCAAAGATTGTTTTGATAGTCTAGTCAAACAAGAATACAAAAATATAGAGATTATTTTTGTTGATAACGCTTCTTCTGATGATTCTGTGAATTTTGTGAAAAAGAATTATTCAAAAAAATTAAATCTAAAAATAATAAAAAATAAAGAAAATTATGGTTTTGCTAAAGCAAATAATATCGGTGCAAAAATCGCCAAAGGAGAATTTTTGCTTCTTCTAAATAATGATACAAAAGTTCCAAAAAATACATTAGATATTATAATGAAAGAATATCCAAAATTAGAGAATCCTGGTGCTGTTGGATGCATATTAAAAAATTTTGATGGCTCATCGCAGAATAAGGGATTTGAAATAGATCAAGTAGGTTATCCCGTGGGCATCGCTGAAGAGAAGATGGGCTCCAAAAAACATAAAAAAATTTTTTATCCCACAGGAGCATTTTTCTTTATTAAAAAGGAAAAATATCTAAAATTAAGAGGGTTGGATGAGAATTATTTTATGTATATGGAAGAAGTAGATTTATGTTGGAGACTTTTATTAAACGGATACAATAATTATGCTCTCACCAAATGTTTTATCTATCATTACGGAGGTGGGACATCGAAATTCTCATACAATCAAAATAATTTGGTTACTAATAAATTAATCTTATATCAAAGAGAAAAAAATACATTAAACATGCTTATTAAAAACTATTCTACTATTAATTTAATAAAATATATCCCTTTGTATTTAATAATAAATTGTGCCGAAATATTATATTGGTTACTTAAATTTAGTCCATCAATATCTTGGATTTATGTAAAATCCTGGATATGGAATATTTCAAAATTAAAAAATACGCTTCATAAAAGGAAAATAATCCAAAAAAAGAGGGCTGTTTCTGATAAAAAGATTAAAAAATTACAGATTAAATCAATAGTAAAATTTAAATTGTTCTCTAAATATGGATTTAATGTACAGCTTAAATAAAATGCCAAAAACTAAATACGTTTATTCATCAACTTATTGGAGTACGCATCAGATTATCCTAAGGGAATTAGGTGAGAACAATTGTATTCTATACCTTGGATGTAGTGGGGGATATTTGGGAAAAAACTCTCCCCAAAATAAATTTTATGGGATTGATGCAGACAAAATTGCATTATTAAATGCAAAAAAATATTATGCTGATGTGCAATTTTGTGACTTAAATAATACCAATAAACTAAAGCAAATAATTAATAAA
This sequence comes from Candidatus Nanoarchaeia archaeon, assembly GCA_028704265.1. Lineage (GTDB taxonomy): Archaea > Nanobdellota > Nanobdellia > Tiddalikarchaeales > Tiddalikarchaeaceae > JAQTTT01. The sequence continues at coordinate 5,588 of JAQVLH010000033.1, read as the reverse complement.
AAATTCGATGTTATTATTTTGGCAGATATTTTAGAACATTTATTATTTTCCGAGGAATTTTTACGTCTTGTTTCTAAACATTTGAATTCTAGGGGAAAGATTATTGTTTCTTTACCTAATGTTGCACACTTTACCATAAGATTAAAACTTCTTTTTGGGAATTTTACTTATACAGATACAGGAATTTTAGATAGAACACATTTACACCTATATACAGAAAGAACCGCAAAAGAATTATTTGATAAATCCAATCTTTCAATTATGAAAAGCTATGGGGGATCAAATCATTTTGGTTTTATAATAAATAAATTAAATTTGTTTAAGAAAAGTCTATCATTTAATTTGATTTATGTATTGGAGAAAGAATGTTAATTAAATTTATTAAGCGTTTATTAAGTCTAATTCGATTGATGGTATTACGTCCTTTCTTTTTTAGAATAGGAAAAAAAGTGCATATAGATCTTTCATGTGATTTCAAAAATATAAAATATCTCTCCTTAGGAAATCGTGTTATATTTGATCAAGATTTTTGGATTATGTGTATCCCTAATAATTCATCAGAATTAGAAAAACGAAAAAGAGGGCCTTGCATAATAATAGATGACGGAGTGGTTTTTGGTAGAAGATTGGTACTATCCGCAGCACACCAGATACATATACATAAAAATGTTTTATTCGCTCCCAATGTGTATGTTTCTGATCATTCACATTCATATACTAAGATAGATGTGCCTATAAAAAATCAAGGTATTTGTGATATTAATGCCGTAGAAATTGGTGAAAATGGATGGATAGGTATTAATGTAGTTATCTTACCGGGTACAAAAATTGGTAAAAATTGTGTTATAGGTGCAAATAGTGTTGTTAAGGGGATTTTCCCTGATAATGTCATAATTGCGGGTGCTCCTGCAAAAATAATTAAAAAGTATGGAAAAAGAAAGTGGATAAGAATAAATTAAAATTGAATAATATGAATAAACAAGATGGTTGGAATGAAATCGGAGAAAATTATAATAAAAACTGGGAAAGAGAACCAGAAAAGAGACTTTCCAAATTAGAATTAAATTTCATTATCCTCCAATTAAAAGAAAAAAACCCCAAGAAAATTCTTGATATGGGTTGTGGCACTGGGAGAATTCTACATTGCTTATTCAAAAATAGTAAGGCTAATGCAAAGATATATGGTCTTGATTATGCCCAAAAAATGGTAGATTTTTGTAAAAGATCTTTTTATCCTACAGGAACTAGAAGCAAAATCAAAGCCATCTTTCAATGTGATTTCTCCAATGAAGAGCTTCCAAAGAATCTAACCTTTGATTTTATTTCTGCTATCCGAGTCTTGAAATATAATAAAAATTGGAGAGAGATTATACCTAAAATAAAAAATACACTGAATCCAGATGGAGTTTTTGTCTTTACAATGCCGAATAAAGTTTCTGCTAGTTTTTTTTCGAATTATGGAATTCAAGATTGTCTCACAACTAGAAGCGAAGTAAAAAAATTATTAATAGATCAGGGGCTTTTATTAGAAAACACATGCAGTTTCTCAAGATTGCCAAGAACATTTTATACCTTCTTTAACGGAAGTATTACTTATGCAAAACTAATTCTTTTTATAGAGAAAATTCTTGGAATATTTTTGGGCAAAACTTTATTTGGAAAAGAATTATTTTTTGTCACAAGAAAGCCACGTTAATTTATTTTATTAGGAGAAAAATGAAATATAATAAGAAAAAAAAGATTATGCCCGTGTCCGGAGTTAATATTTTTATTGATAAAAATATTAAAGGAATTATCAATTTTTTTTGTTTTAATGGAGCCGAAAGAGGAACTAATTATTTTAATAATGAATCTAAAGGTGATGAAATAAATATTCTTATCAAGATTGTTTCTCCTGACTACTTTTTACCAGAGAAGAAGGACAATTTAGTAAATTTTTCTAAATATTACCGGGTGGGAAGAAATCAGGTCTATTATTTTAGAAAAATTTTATTTTTTAAATTAGGGCTAAGCTTCAAAAAGGTAAGTGAAAAAACTTTTTGTTTTTCAGTAACAACTGATTACTTGCGTTTTGTTAAATTGAGGATTGGGAATCTATGCTCTTTGGGGGTACATCTTCTTTATTTGTTAATGATTGAAACAATAAAAAAGGGCAATCTTATTTTATATGGGGGCGCTTTTTTGAATACACAATCCAACATAGCTTCTTTGATAATTGCTCCATCGGGAGTGGGCAAGACTCAAACACTGCTTAAATTAATTGAAGATAAAAGTTTTAAACTTCTTAGTGAAGAAGATTCCTATTTAGATTTCTCGAATCAGGAGTTAAATTTTATTTGTGTACCAAATACTATTTTTAACATTAATAAAAATAAAAAAAAAGGGCGTTTTTTTGATTTTTTATTTGATTTTTTATTTGTTAAGAAAGATAAAACTATTCTAGAAGTTCTAGGACCAGAAATTTTTTCTAGAAAAGGAACTGCCAAAAGAATCTATTTATTAGAAAATTCTAAAAGTGACAGTATAGAGAAAGTCCCAAACAATGAAGAAAATTTAAGAAAAGTTACAGCTATTCAACACTTAAGATTTTCTAACTATTGGAATGAATTATTATGTGCTTATTCATACTATGGGAATCTTGATATGAATCATATTTATAAAAAAGATGAAGCTTTATTAAGGGAATTTTTTTCTAGGGTGGAATTATTTATTGTTAAGGCATCAAGTTTTGAGAAATTTTCCCAATTAATTAGGAGTATAGAAAAAAAATGATTTCCCCCAATATTTAAAGAACTCACCATGTTTATAAAATTATTAAAGAAGTACAAACTTGAATTTATTTTTCTCACATCTCTATTAATAATTACAATTATGTCTCATCAAGAATGGTTTCGATTTGGAAATATTTTATCTTTTTCAGATATTTGGTTTCAATATCCGGAAACGTTGAAAGAAGCTTTTCTCTCAAATACTTGGATAAAAAATGGGGGATTTGGAATGCCAGCTATTCAGCTATACAAAATACTCTTTATTGCCTTGTGGTCTTTTTTGGGAAAAATTGGTTTGCAATTTACTGAGATATTACAAATAACTCATCTTATTCCTATCGCAATTTTAGGATTCTTATCTCCCTATTTTCTTATTAAACATTTAACAAAAGAAAAATCAATAGCTTTCGTTAGTGCTGTATTCTATGGATCAACTACTCCCTTTCTTCTTCGCCAATACGCAGGTCATCTTTCAATTGCTTTTATAATTGCCCTCGCCCCTCTAATTTTATATCTTCTTATATTGGCTCTAGAAAAGAATACCCTGCGACAATGGATCATATTTTCTCTTGTTTATTGGATTGGTGTGTGCTATGAACCCCGTATTATGTATATTGTGACAATTATTTTGGGGATATATTTTTTATTTTTTGGAATGCCCTCTTTTAAAAAATGCGGTTGGAAGCTTTTTGCGAGCATTGCACTATTTGTAGGATTAAGCGCTTTTTGGATTTTACCCATTGCTTCGGGAAGCTTTTCTGAATCAATAAGCAATATTGCTGAAAGAGGTCTTTTTGGGAATATACACTATTCAATATTTACATCTTTAACCCTCTTTCATGATAGCTGGACAGGCTCCGAGCCAATTCCTTTCAGTTTACAGCCCATCCCCTTATATTTTTGGATAATTCCTATAATTGTCGTTTTTTTCTTTCTTTTTCAACCCAAAAATGAAGATAAAAAAAGAGTAACTTTTTTCGGGATTATTTGGCTCATGGGAATATTTTTAACAAAACAAGCCAGTGCTCCCTTTCCCAATGCATTTCAATGGCTTCGAGAAACAATTCCCGGATTTTTAATGTTTAGATCTGGATCTAAATTTTGGTTTGTAGTTTCTTTAGGATATATTGGTCTCTTAAGCTATGGTTTATTATGGCTTAGAAAAAAGAAAGAGCATAAATGGGGAAAGATAGGCTTTGCTTTGGTCACAATAGCTATTTTAATTATTTCTTTTTTAAATCTTGGGCCACTTATTATGGGAAACTTCGGAGGGATGTTTGCAGAAAGAGAAATCCCTCAAGATTATTTAACTCTGAAGCCATTTATTCTGGAACAACCAGAATATTTTAGAACGCTTTGGACCCCAAGGGATTCACGTTGGGGAATATACACCAACGAACATCCCAAAATAAGCAACGTTAATACCATTTCTACTGAATGGGTACTATTTGCTAATCAGACAAAGAAACCAATTCAGAAACGGATTGTAGATATTTACAATAAGAATTACTCTAACAATCTTTTGGATGTTTCTTCTATTAAGTATATAATAATTCCTCTTAGGGATACTGCAAATGATGACGATTTCTATATTTATTATGGAAACAGCACAGAATTTTATATTAATACTCTTGATAATTTAAATTATTTGAAGAGAATTGATATTGGTACTCAGGAAGTTAAAATATATGAAAATGAAGAATACCTGGATCACATCTATATTTCTTCGATAAGTCAAACCCTAGATAGATTAGATAAATCCAAAATAAGTAATGTAGAATACAAATTTATTAACCCTACAGAATACAAAATAATATTTAATTACACTGAACCTTTTTACCTCTACTTTTCAGAGGCTTATCACATTAATTGGAAATTAGCTAATGAAAAATTTAAATGGTATAACGGATTTAGTGAAAAGAATTATGTTTTTGATGAAACTCATGAAAAAGCCTATGGCTTTTTGAATAGATGGTATGTAGATCCTTCAAAAATTAATAAGAATTCAAATGGAGAGTATGAATTAATCATCTATTTCCAGCCCCAATCCTACTTTTATCTAGGCTTGCTCATTTCTGGCACAACCCTCTTCTGTTGCATAGGATATCTTATTTATGATTGGAGAAGAGAACGAAAAAAGAAACCTCTTTTAAAGCAGCAGAAGGCTTAAATTATAATAACAACGCATATAATCATGGCTATTCAATTCAATGAGACGATTGAAAAATATCACATAGACTATCTTATCCCATTGGTATTATGGATTGCCATATTTGGAAGAAATATATTTTCATCACTTATGTTTTTGGATTATATTCCTTCAACTTTCTTTGATTTTGGCAAAAGTATTGTTATGAGCAATTTTATATCTATTTCTTTAATCTCTGGAATTTTCAAATTTATTCTCTCAATTTTTGGATTACTTTATAATTATTTTACTCTTGTAACTCTTGTATTCATGCTCTTTTCATACTTTTATATAAAAAGATTGTTAATTGGAAAGAACAGACTATTTGTTTTTCTTTTTACTCTTATCTTTTTCTTTAATTCTTTTGTCTATTCAAGAATAATGGTTGGCCAGATAGGCATGGTATTTTCTTACTTTATGATGCCCATGTTTCTTTATTACTCTATTTTTCTTTTCAAATCTAATTTAAAAGGCAGGAATTTGGTTAAAGCAGTTATTGCTTTTTCTGTTTCAAGCTCTCTTTCAACCCATTTTTTAGCAATAAATGCATTTTTATTTCTTCTTGTTTCATTCTGGTTTTATCTGTATAAAAATGAAAAAATAGACTGGAAAAAATATTCCATTATTATTGC
>JAQVLH010000032.1 GCA_028704265.1 Candidatus Nanoarchaeia archaeon | reverse complement strand
AAACAGGAGTTTTAAATAAAAACTTATAAAATACAAATACACAGAGAGTCTATTTTTTAGATGAGGTTCATCGTAGCTACGACCCCAATGGTAGTTTTTTAGCTAATCTTTTTTCATCCGATAGAGAAGCGATTATGATCGGGCTTACGGGCACACCGCTTATAGGAGAAAATAAAAACTCTCGAGGAATATTTGGAGATTATATACATAAATATTATTATAACTCATCAATTGCTGATGGTTATACTCTAAAGTTAATCAGAGAAGGTATTGAAACAAGTTATAAAATCCAATTACAAGAAGCTTTAAAAGAGATAAAAATCCTAAAAGGTGATGTTGATAAACGAGTTGTTTATTCTCATGATAAATTTGTTGAACCAATGCTTGATTATATTATAAATGACTTTGAAAAGAGCCGGATTATGTTTGGTGATTCAAGTATTGGCGGAATGGTTGTATGTGATAGCTCGGATCAAGCAAAAAAGATGTTTGATGTATTTAAAGAAAAATATAAACATCTTAAAGCAAGCTTAATTCTTCATGATGTCGGCAATAAAGAAGAAAGAAAAAATGAAATAGATCAGTTTAAGGAAGGTAAAATTGATTTATTGTTTGTTTATAACATGCTTCTTACTGGGTTTGATTGCCCCAGATTAAAGAAATTATATTTAGGTAGAATAATTAAAAAACACAATTTATTACAGACATTAACTAGGGTTAATAGACCTTATCAGAATTTTCGTTACGGTTATGTAGTTGACTTTGCTGATATTAGAAAGGAGTTTGATGCAACAAATAAAGCTTATTTTGAAGAATTACAGGATGAATTAGGAGATGAAATTAAAACTTATTCTAACCTATTTTTATCTAAAGAGGACGTAGAAAGCGAAATAGAAAAAATTAAAGATAAATTATTTCATTTTGATTTAATAAATGCTGAAATATTTTCTAAACAAATCAGTGAAATTAAAAACAAGGATGAGGTTCTAGAAATTAAAAAGGCTTTAGAGTCAGCAAAAAACCTGTATAATATGATTCGTTTGTTGGGCTATTATGATGTTTTAGATAGACTCGATTTTAAGAAATTGAGCAGTCTTTATAATGAAGTGGATAATCATTTATGTTTAATTAATCTAAAGGATTCATTAGAAAATAGTCCAGAAATAAGTAATTTATTGAATGTTGCCCTAGAGGATGTTTTATTTACTTTTAAAAAAGTTTCTGAAGAAGAGATGGTTATTGCTGATAAATTAAAAAACACATTGAAGAAAACAAGAGAAGAGATGGCTAGAAATTTTGATAAGAAAGATAAAGAGTTTATTGCTTTATATGAAGAATTAAGAAGATTATTTGAAAAGAAAAATTTAGATGAAATAAGCCAAGAGGAGATGAATAAAAACATTCATTCTTTAGAAAAAATCTATGAGGCGATTAAGGATTTGAACAGAAAAAATTCACTGCTTAAAGAGAAATATGAAAAGGACGAGAAGTTTGCCAGAATCCATAAAAGGATTATGGAGGCAAAAGATGTTGATGCGAGAGAATTGACTATTTTCGAAACTTTAAATGATATCAAAAAACTGGCTGACCAAAAAGTTCTTGATAATTCAAAGATGATTAAAAATGAGGAGTATTTTATTAAGTTCATGAGCCCAATAGTTATCAGTAGTTTTGATAACCATGGCATTAAACTTGATAACAATTCGGCTGATCGAATAAATAAATATGCTACTGCCGAATATTTGTATGAATTTAATAATGTATAATTATGACTGAGCAAAATTTCGTTTTAAAAACAAAAAGTTTAATAGACAATCTTAAAGGAATTTGTAGTGATTATGGGTTGGGTAATAGTGGTGATGAATTTAAAATAATTACCCAGGTATTTTTGTATAAGTTCATGAATGATAAATTTGGTTATGAAGTTAAACAATTAGATAAAAAATTAAGTAATTCGGAAAAATGGGAAGAAGATATAAAAAAATATAGTAAGGATGATTATGAATTTCTGTTAAAAAAAATGAGCCCCGATAGCGCGAGATTGTATCCTGATCATTTTATTTCCACTTTATATAATAAGCAAAATAATGAAGAGTTCGCCAAGTTATTTAGTGATACCTTGAGAGATATTTCAAAGATAAATAACGATGTTTTTTCGGTTAAAACTGAAGAAGGAAACAAAATTCAACTTTTCTATGGGGTTGATGAATATTTAAGAAACTTTTCGGAAAAACAAAAAGATAATTTTTCTAAAGCTCTTATTAATCAACTTGTTGATGTTAGTTTTGAAGATATTTTTGAACAGAAGTTCGACTTCTTTTCAACAATTTTTGAATATTTAATAAAAGATTATAACAAGGATGGTGGTGGTGTTTATGCGGAATATTATACTCCTCATGCTATAGCTAAGATTATGGCAAGTATCCTCGTTGATAAATCTGTTAGTAATGTTACGGTATACGATCCATCTGCCGGTTCAGGAACATTGCTTATGAGCGTTGCCCATGCAATTGGTGAAGATAAGTGTACTATTTATTCTCAAGATATTTCTGATAAATCTTCTAATCTTCTACGTTTGAACTTAATTTTAAATAACTTAGTTCATTCAATTCATAATATAATTCAAGGAAACACTATTAAAGACCCATATCATAAAGACGGCTCAGATTTGATGAAATTTGATTTTATAGTTTCAAATCCTCCTTTTAAATTGGATTTTAGTAATTGGAGGGATGATGTTGATACAAAGGAAAATAGCAATAGATTTTTTGCTGGAATTCCAAAAATACCAAAAAAAGATAAGGAGTCAATGGCAATATATTTGTTATTTATTCAACATATAATTTATTCTTTATCTAAAAAAGGAAGAGCGGCAATAGTTGTTCCGACTGGATTTATAGCGGCTAAAAATGGAATAGAAAAAGATATTAGAGAAAAATTGATTGACGAGAAGATGTTAAAGGGGGTGGTTAGTATGCCGCCTAATATTTTTGCTACAACAGGAACAAATGTATCAGTTATTTTTATTGATAAAACAAATAATGATGATAAAATAGCTTTAATGGATGCATCTAAACTTGGCAGAAAAATAAAAATTGATGGTAAAAATGAAAAAACAGTTTTATCTAATGAAGAGGAAGAATTAATTATTACAACATTTAACAATAAGGAGCAGGTAGATGATTTATCAGTAGTTGTAAGTTATGACGATATTAAAGATAAAAATTATAGTTTTAGTGCTGGTCAGTATTTTGATATAAAAATTGATCATACTGATATAACCGAAGAAGATTTTAATAAAAAAATATTTGAATATAAGAATAATTTATCAGAATATTTTAAAAAATCAAAAGAACTAGAAGAAGAAATATTCAAACAATTAAAAAATTTGAAGTATGATTAGAATAAAAGATGTTATAGTAAAAATTGAAGGTCCTCAAACTAAAATTGATAAAAAATTATGGCTAAATTGTGGCGATCTCCCAGTTATTAGCCAAGAATCTACGCAAAATATTAATAATTATGTTAATAAAAAAGATTTCTTATCAATTAAAGACCTGCCTTTAATTGTTTTTGGTGATCATACATGTATTTTTAAATACATTGATTTTAATTTTGTTAGAGGCGCTGATGGAACTCAGTTGATAAAACCGAATAAAAATTATGATATTAAATTTTTTTATTATTTATTGCAATATATTAGAAAATTTATACCAGAGTTAAAAAAATACCAAAGACATTTTAAATATTTGAAAGAGATGGATATTAGTAGGTATAATTTTAATTATAAATATCAGAAAAAAATTGCTTTAGTTCTTTCGGTTCTTGATTCTAAAATAGAATTTAATAATAAAATAAACAGTGAATTGGAAAAAATGGTAAAAAATATTTATAATTATTGGTTTGTACAGTTTGATTTTCCAGATGAAAATGGTAAGCCTTATAAAGCAAATAAAGGAAAAATGGTTTGGAGTGAGGATCTAAAAAAAGACATTCCTTGCGGATGGGGGGTAAAAAAATTAACTAATTTATTAGAAAAAAACACTGATAAATTTGTTTTAAATGGATCTAAGCATGACATAGATACAATTGATTTGTCTGTTATGCCAAACTCAACAATGTGTCTAACGGAAAAAAATACTAGCGATGAATTTGGAACTAATTTATTTAAGATGAATAAATTTGATATATTATTTGGTGGAATTAGGCCATATCTGTTAAAAGCTGGTTTTGCACCTTTTAATGGGTTGGTAACTGGAACGGTTCTTTCGTATAGAGTTATTAAAAATTTTGATTATAATTTTGTTTTGTTAACCATGGTTCATGATAGTGTTTTTAAATTTGCGGTTTCTAATTCAAGGGGGACAAAAATGCCAGTTATTGCCTCTGATGACCTTTTAAGTTATAAGTTTGCATACAATGAAAATATTGTTAAAAAATTCAACGAAATAATTTCATTTAAGGAAATAATTTCAAAAAATGTCCAAGAGAATCAAAAACTTGTAGAACTTCGCGATTGGCTTTTGCCAATGCTGATGAATGGGCAGGTTAAAGTTAATTAATTTATTATGAGTTCTGGACATATTAAAAAAATTGAAACAATAAAAAATATTAGAAATTTTATAGATTTTTCTTGTGCAGACGAATTAAGTAAAAAGAGTATTGTATATGCGCCAAACGGTTCTGGAAAAACAAACTTATCTCGATTTTTGGAATATGTTAGCGATAAAGATTTGGATTTATTTACATTGAAGTCGTTAGAATCAAATACTGATTCTATAGAGTTTAAAATTATATTTAATGATCAAATTTCTGTTGATCAGAATAATTATATATCAACAGATCTTGAACAAATTCTCGTATACAACTCTGATTATATAGAAAAAAGTGTTCGTTCTAATGATTTTTCTGATAAAAATATTGATGGGCAAATAGAAATTGAGATTGATTCCGATCAAATAAAAATATTAGATCTGGAAAAACAACTTGTAGAAAAAAATAATGAATTAAACACTGAAAAGATAAGCTTAGAATTACTTTTAGCGACAAAAGCTGCTGAAATAAAAGAATGGGACTCGAGGGGGAGGTTAGTTGTAGCTGAATTGGTGTATGACAATTTGAGTAACGCTAAATATCTATCATATTTATCAAATAAAAATGATAAAGAAGTTGAAGGAGCGATACAAGAAGGTTGGGTAAATGCTAAAGAAAATTTTGATCAGATAAAAGATTTGGATCCAGATCATGATAAGATTACTTATAATTTTGATAAATTAAGAATCGATCGGCTTGATTTTTCTTGGATAGAAAATAATTTTATAAAGAAGGTAGAATTTATTGATCCGCCAACTGGCGAAGTAAAAGAACACATTGAAAAGCTCACTAATGAGTGGATTAGAACAGGCTTAAAAACCCATGAGGACGATAATGTTCATTGCCCATTCTGTTTACAAGATTTAACTGATAAGGGAAATGATGTAATTTTGAAATATAAAGCCCATATAGAATCAGAAAAAGCTAAGTTTGAAGAAAAAATTGATTTAGAAATAGGAAATATTATTAGTTTTATTTCTGATCTTGAAAAATTGAATAATACTGCTAAGGCTTTATTTGAAATTAGAACAAAAAATCTTCACCTAACTCAGTCTTGGGCATATATTAATCCTGGTGGTATTATTTCTAAGCTGAATAGCATAAAATCTAAATTAATAGATAAGAGAAAAAACCCTCAGTTAGAAATATTTTTCACAAATGAAGAAGATGAAGAAGAAACTAAAGAAAAAAAGATTGAAAAAACTGCAAATTATTTTTTTGTTTTAAAAAATGAGATTGAAAAAAATAATTCCAATATCATTTTAAATAATAATGGAGTTAATCAAATTAATAGACAACTTACATCAATAGGCAACAGACAAACGGAACTTCGAAAACTTTTAGGACAAAAATATCTTGTTGAATTTTATGAGACAAATATAACTTCTATCGAGAAAAGAGATAGAATTTTTTCTCAAATAGAATTAATTAAACAAGAGGTTACTGAGGCGAAAAAGGCATTGCCTTCAAAAGAAGTTGCAATTAAGATTGTTGATTTATTTAATATTTATATTAAACAAATCGGAGTCGAAAAATATGAGGCCAGTATTCAATCTAATAAAATTGTATTAATGCTTAATAATACTTATGATATATCCTGTGATGTAAAAAATATATTAAGCGAGGGTGAAAAAAATATAATTGCATTTAGTTATTTTTTGGCTAGTTCGATCAGACGCCTAACAAGTTCTGAGAAATATTCTAATGGCATATTTGTGATTGATGATCCGATTTGTAGCGTTGGTTATAAATATTTTTATGGAGTTTGTGATGTTTTGAAAAATTTTTATAAAACCGCACAAAATAAAATTTGGACAAAAAATGATTCGACGTCTTGCCCACAACTAATCATATTGACTCACAATGTTCAATTTTATAATATGCTTGCTTCTAATATTTTTAAAGAGAAAGCCACTTATTTCGGATTAGAACGTGAAAATGGAAAACATTTATTAAAGAAATTAAATAGCAATAAGCTGTCTGAATATAAGACGTCTTTAAGAAGAGTAAAGAGATACGGGGATAATATTGATATTGAAGAAAATGTAGGTAATGATATTCGCAGGGTGCTAGAAACGATATGTTATTTTCATGGCTATAATGAATTAAATCAAGATAATATAAAAAGTATATTAACTAGTATGTCTGGGCCGCTATTATCATTTGCACATGATTCTAGCCACGAAGATGTTAATAACTATGAAGATCCTTTTGATCCAACTCAGTATAAAGAAATGTCTACAGAATTGATTAGATTAATACAAATATATTCACCGGAAATTTTAAAAGATCTGTAACTATAAACTCATTATCTAATCTCAACCACCTTATTCTTCAATAATATCTCCCCGTTTAAGCAAGTAAGCAATTCTCGTTTTTCTTGATCATCACCCTCTTTTAGTAAAAATTTAATGTAGTTTTTAACATCGACGCCACTTACGTCGATGTTTTGATTTTTACCAGTCGCCATCATTTGAAACTTCTTAAACCTTTTTATTTCTCCTTCGATTTTGTCTTGAACTGGTAGTTTCTTAAAATCTAATTTATCAATTTGCTTTTGTAACTGTTTAATTAAATCTTCTTCGCTGATATATCCGCACTTACAATTTTTATCTTTCGCTTTAGTACAACCATAATAAATATGACGGTTATAACCGCCATTTTTTAATTTCTTAAATTTTTCAGTTGCCGATATACCAGAACCACACAATCCGCAGGTCATGATTTTAGTAAAAGCGAATTCAATATTTTCTCGCCTGACTAACTGCGAATTTTTCATTTGATCTTGGACTAAATCAAATAGCTCTTTGGTTATTAATGGTTCATGTTTTCCTTGATACCAATTACCACTGTCTCGTGGGTATTCAAATGGGCCATAGTAGAAAGTATTTTCTAATAAACGATAGATATTGCCAAGACTTAAATGTTTTTTGCCAAGAGCTGTTCTAAAATTCAAATCAAATCTTAACCAATTATATAATTTTCTGCCTGACCATTTTTCATAGGCGACTTTTTCAAACATTTGTTTGATAACATGACCCCTATCGGGATCAATTAAACATTGTCCTTTATGATCAACTCGCTTTTCTTTAAAGTAGCCCGTTGGTGGACAGGTTGGCCATAAGCCCATTTCGCATCTAGCTCTTAAACCTCGTTTCACATTAATGCCTCTGTTATCGTTTTCGAGTTTTGCCTGAGAACATAAAATCATAAGTAAAAACTTTTCGTTTGGTGAATTACTAAATGTCTGACCAAAGGTTCTGATACCCATTAATTTTTTCTCATCCATTAAATCAACCAGTGATCCTAAGTCGCCAGCATTTCTCGATAATCTATCAGGAGCCCAGGTTAAAATTGCGTTAAATTTTTCTTCAGCTATATCTTTTAATAATTCCTTAAAAATAGGACGATTGCCAGAATCTTTAGCAGATTTTGATTCTCGTCTAATATCGACGATTTCTAGATTTTCTCGTTCGGCAATTTGAAGCATTTCCTTAACCTGAGAATCAATGGACTGAACTTGTCTTTCGTCTGATTCGGTGCTTTTTCTAGCATATAGGCAATACTTTAAGGGAGCGTCTAATGGAGGCATATGATTTAATTTTAATTATTAGTTAAATCTACGCCTCCATTAATGACACATTTTTAAGGTTCTGCTAAGCAGCTAGCTGTTGGCAACTTGTCGATAACTTTCCTTGTAATATTAAAGAAAATATTACCAATTCATGAAATAAATTCTTGGTGGATTTGGATAATGTTCTGATAAGCTGTTAGCTAGATTAACAAATGCATCAGCTAAATCATCATGCTTTTCAACCCCAAAATGGATAATCTGTTGAATCAATTCTTCTGCTCCTTCTCTTGGAAATAGTATTTGCCCATTTTTAATCATATTAGCAGTCAAAACTAGACGACTGCGCTTATCCTGACTTCCTGGTCTAGTTGTCATTACATTACTTATACCCTCAACCTTCAACTGCTGAGGTAAAGCTCTTTGATAGCCAACATCCTCAACCACTAATCTGACTATATCGTAGTCTTTTTTGTAGCTGTTATAGATCGTTTTACAAGTATCAACAGTTTCAGGGAAGTTAAGTCTTTTGTTAATAATTTTTGGTAGTATATAAATCACATATCCTGTGTCCGTTTCAAATAATAGCCCCGGAACCATGGCAGTATAATCAGCAACATCACTTTGAGAAATAGCAGGATCAATACCGATTCTAACTTCAAGATGTGATTTATATCCGCCGTACATATTCATCCTTTCTGGAATCTCGTCATAATAATTAATCCATTCAGGATAAATAGCCTGGTCTTCACTAGGGACAATATTAAGCAGGTATTCTTGTTGCCAAGTAATTTCATTGCCAACCTTTTTTCTTTCTATCTCCACATCTTTTTCGGTGGGATATTTGCCAGGCCACAAACAAATGCCTTTCTTGTTGATTAAAGGATAGTATAAAAAGTGGCCATCGATAATATCTTTTTCTCTTTCTTCTCTTAATCGCATAAGTAGAGAATCTTCATGCAAAAGATTACCGACTATAACCAGCCTCGTATCTTTATCACCAGCAGGGATTACTTCACCTTTAAGCCATTGATATGTTTTATTGCGACCATCTCTGGTTTTAGTTGAGCTAATATCTTCCACATCATCGCAGATTATTAAATCTGGTCTATTTTCATAATGCCTGATTCCTCTAATACTTTGATCGACTGAAGCGACTGTTATCCTGGCATTAGTGTTAAAAAAGACAATTGACTGCGCGCCCCATTCATCACTATTTTCTCGAAAGGGGCCAAGGTCTTTTTTAAGCAAGTCATTATTTTCTAATTCTCGGCGCAGATTCATCATATGCTGTTTAGCTTGGGCTTGAGTCTGACAGAAAATAACAACAAACTTTTTTTGTTGTTTTCCGAGTATCGCCCAAATTGGATAAGCGGCAGTAACGATTGTTGATTTGCCTGATCCTCTAAAAGCTACCACAAATAAATTTTCTTTGTGACTGGATTCAATTAGAGAAATTATGTTTT
>JAQVLH010000031.1 GCA_028704265.1 Candidatus Nanoarchaeia archaeon | reverse complement strand
GGCTTTGTAGAAATCATTTGATTCAGTAATATTTTGATTGTTTTCATTATTATATTTAGGTTATAATTTAAGGCTTTTAGGATTGCTTGTTTTGTTTGGGTGTCGGGTTTTTTGTTTTTTATGCTGTTTCCGTAGACTCTTTTGATGCTTGACATAATACTTTCTGCATTATTTCTTTTTTTGTAGAGTTCGTAATCAATTTCTTTTTTCTTTTTGTTGTTTTTTCTGTAAGGTATTATTGGAGTTATGTTTTGTTGGATTAATTTTTCTCTTATTTCTTTTGAATCTAAAGCTCGGTCGTAGATGAAATTTTTGCATTTCAGTTTTTTAAGCAATGGTTTTGATAATGTTATTTCGTGCGTTTTTTTGTGCGAGGCATTTATGTTTGTGATTATTTTTGTTTTAAGGTCCGCAAATAAAACTATATTTATTGGACTTTTGATTTTTACATATTTTCCTGTAAATTCCCTTAAACGGTTCAAATAATGGAAACTCGGGCTGTTTGCGCTAAATCCTGTTCCATCTCCAATAATAGTTTCTGTAATTTTAGGCGCTAATTTTTTGATTAAAAGATTCAAAATTCTTTTGTCTAATCTTTCGCAGAATTTTTGCAAAGTAGTAAAATGTGGAACTTTCATAATTCCCATATTTCTAAAAATCATTAATTCTTTCATTAGTTTTGCAATTCTTCTATATGAAAAATTTAATTTTTCTTTCAAAGCCAGAATAAAAAATAATGCATGCTGGTTAAAAGTTTTCTTGCTAAATTTGCAAGAATATCGTTTGTATCCAATTCTATCCAAATATCTTTTGATATTTTCATAGAATGGTAAAGTATTTATTTGATAAAATTCATCCATTTTATATCACGTAATTTATCTTTTAGCGAGCGACCAACTCGCTAAAGATTTTTTTTATATCAATTAAAAATCATTCAAATATTATAAGAATTACTGAGGATTTCTACAGTGCCTAAATAATTTTGAAATACTTTTAGGCATTACCTTGGTTAATTTTTTTCCCAAAAACTTACTCGGAGTTAAAAATAATGATTCGCTTACCGCATTGTAAAAAATAAATTTTCCATCTTTGTCAAAGACAAAAACCAAATCATCCATTGCTGAAAAAGTGGTGCTAAGCATTTTTTGAGATGACTGCAGAAACTTTTCACTTTCCCTTTGCTTTGTAATATCCTCACCTATGGATAAAATCATTTTGAATTTGCCTTCTTTTTCAATTAAAGAATTATTCCATGAAATTAATTTTTTCTGCCCGCTTTTTGTAATTATAATATTTTCAAAAGTGTTGTTTGCCAGCTTGTTTCTTACAAGTTTATCCCATAATTTATACAAGTCTTTTTTGACTGCCCCCTGTATAAAAAAGCGCATCCAGTTTTTGCCAATAACCTCGCTGGATTTATAGCCTGTTAATTTTTCAGCAAACTCGTTGAACAGCATTATTTCAAAATTTTTGCCCAAACCTATAACTATGTTTGGAGCTGATTTTATAAGCTGTTCTGACCATTGTTTTTCTTCCGCTAATTTTTTTTCATAGATTATTTTTTTGGTTATATCCTCAAATGAAACAACATTATAAATTAATTTTCCAAAAGAATCATTTACTTTGGATACGTTTACTTTTGCCCATATTATTCTTTTATCCTTTCTGACAAATCTTGATTCAAGGTTTATTTCAGTTATTACTTTTTCTTTAAGCTTTTTTACCTGCTCATTGCTTTTTTTTAAGTCATCTTTATAGGTAATGTCTTTATACGTCATTTTTTTTAATTCAGCCAAAGAATAGCCTATTTTTTTGCAAAATTCAGGATTTGCATTGAGAATGTTATGCTCTGAGTCAACAAAGATTATGCCTGTAGGCGAATTTTTAAAGATTATATTAAGTTCATTTAAATAATTGCTTAATTTTTTTTCATACTCTTTTTGCTTAGTGATATTTCTTACAATCCCTGCGCTTCCGATAATGCGACCATTTGAGCGGATTGGCGATTGTATTACATGAAGATAATATTCTTTATCATGAGATAATACTTTAACAATTTCATTGATGTGCTCACCTTTAAAGCAAAGCAAATCTATTTTATTGACCTGACTGGCCAAAATTTTGTCATAAATTTCATCAGGAGTTTTTCCTATTAATTGTTCGGTTTTTAATCCAGTGATTTCTTCCATTCCTTTATTTACAAAAGTGTATTTTTTATCGGCATCTTTTGAAAAAATTGCATCAACTGAATTATTTGAAATTGTCTTAAACAATTCAGTAAGCTTTTCCAATTCAATACCTTTTAATGTGAAATCCCTAACATCCTTAAAAATCCCATAGGTTGACACAAATTCTCCTTTTATAATTAATGGCTGAGCGCTTCCTAAAACATTTATTATTTTATTGCTTTTTGATACAAATTTTGCCTCAATATTTTTGACTGATTTTCCACTTATGACTTGTTTGAATAATTGCATGCAATGCTCCATACAGGAAGGGTGAAGTATGTCTTTTAGATTAAGATTCAATGCCTCTTCTTTTGAGTAGCCTAAAAGCCTGCACCATGCATTATTGACATGGAGTATCTTGCCGTCTTTTGACACGTTTTGTATTAAAAATGAGGAATTTTCAAACAAGAATTCATACTTTATTTCAGATTCATCCCTCAAATTTTTCATCATGGAATTATTGCTAAAAAAAAATCTTTTTTAGCTGATGATTATTAGTTATTACTAATATTTAAGATTAATTGTTTACTTAAAAAAAAAATATTTTAGCAGATATTGATTATGTTAGAAAGATTAAAAAGTAATTAGGCACTAATTATTAATATGGTTACTAAAGTAATTAAAAAAAACAAGTCAATTCAGCCTTACAGTGAATCAAAAATTGTTAAAGCTTGCATTGACGCAAAAATGCCTACACCTATCTCAGAAACTATAGCTAAAATGGTTACTTCTGAATTAAAATCAAAAGATTCAGTTAAATCATCAGACATTAGAAAAATAGTATTAGGCATTTTAACAGGATTAGGAAAATCCATGAAAATCAGGAAAGCATATAAGAAAAAGAAAAAATAAATTTATAATATGCATTTTTTATTTTTTTTTATTTTTAAAATCTAAGGCAGCTGAATTAATGCAGTATCTTTTCTTGGTTGGAGTGCGAAGGTCAAAAAACAAATGCCCTAAGTGGCTACCACATTTTGAACATATGACTTCATCCCTAATCATGAAGTGCGAAAAATCTTTTTTTATTTTTATACTCCCTTTAATTGCATCGCTAAAGCTTGGCCAGCCAGTGCCTGAATCAAATTTAGTTTTTGAGTCAAACAGCTTATTAGAGCAAAATGCGCAAACATAATTTCCTAATTTATCGGTATGGACATATTTTCCGCTGAAAGGCGCTTCTGTGCCTTTTTCACGCATCACATGAAGCTGTTCTTTTGAAAGCTTTTTTTTCAGCTTTTCATTTTTTTTTAAATCTGGCATGTTTTGCCTCCATTTTTTTCAATATAATGCTGATGGTATTCTTCAGCTTTATAGAACTCAGTTGCTTTTATTAGTTCAGTTGCGACTTTTTTTATCTTTTTTAACTCATTTATTTTTTCTTGCGCAATCTTTTTTTGGGACTGATTATAATAAAATATTACTCCCCTGTATTGTGAGCCAATATCAAATCCTTGCCTGTTTTTTTGAGAATAATCATGGGATTTAAAAAATATTTCAAGCAGCTTATTATAAGAAATTATTTTAGGATTATATTCAACAAACACTGTCTCAGCATGGCCAGTAAGTCCAGTGCAAACCAAAATATAATTTGGATTTTTTATTTTCCCACCCATGTATCCTACAAAAGTCTTTTTTACTCCTTTTAAATTATCAAATATTTTTTGCGAATGCCAAAAACATCCCATTCCAAAAGCGGCTTTCATTATAATAAATAAATATTTGATTAATTATAAATTATTTTAAAAGTAAATATTTGATTAATTATAAATTATTTTTAAAGAAAAAGTTTAAAATGTCCCTTTAACTTATCAAATGTTATGGCAGAAGAATTCGTTAATGGTCATTCTAGCTTTTGTGCAAGCATAATAAAAAATGAAATTAATAGCAAAAAATCAAATGATATAAATGAACTTGTTCCATTAACAAAAAATGCATCTTTTTCATGGGTTGATCATGCTGCAACTAATTTTAATAATGAAGCATTAAAAATTGCTCTTAAATTCGGATTTTCAGAAAATTTAGTTAATTCAATTATGAGATTATCAATAGATAAGCATAATCATATAACAAGCAGTTATGAAGATTTAAATTCAGAAATGGGAATGATTCTTCCAATAATTGATATAAATAATTTTAATGTAAAAATTGACCCTTTAATGATACTTATTAAAAAAAACTTGATATTAACAATTCAAGCAACTAAAAATATTTATTTGAAACAATTACATGTTTATGCTGAATCAATTATAAAAAAAACAAAAAAAGAAGAATTAGTAACATTAATGCTTATTAGAATAATTGCTAAGAATAACAGGTTTAATTTTGAGCAAGTTTCAGAAATTGAAGAAACTAGCGACAAAATAAGCCATGAATTAATTGACAATACTGCTTCAAGAAAAATATTAGGAATCAAAATATATCATATGAAGCACGCGCTTATAAAATATTTATCAGGATTATGGTCAATAACTAAAGTTTTATCTGCACTGGATTTAGGAGATGCTGAATTACTATCAGATGATCCAAAAACTTTAGAGGGATTAGCGCTTCAATTGAAAAATGTTCATTCTCAAATAAGCCTTGCTGAAGATTTATCTAATGTATTAGCTTCAGGCTTAGCAGTACTGCAATCCATTTATAATAACCAATTGCAAGTAATCAATAATAGAATGACTTACCTGATGGGGGTTTTAACTATTATTGGAACTGCATTATTAGTGCCTAATACTATTGCAACAATTTTATCGCAAACTAATATTTTTTTATTTAACCCTTCTGACACAGGATGGTATTTATCATTTTTAGTAATAGTAACTGCATTAGCCACTATTGTTTCTTGGTGGTGGATTAAAAAAATTGGATTATTTCCAAATAATCCTGAAGAAAAATAAATTATAAAAAAATATTTATTCTAATTCTGGCTGGCTTGGAAAAGGATTACTTGCAGGCATTCCAGTATCCAAATTTATAGAAATATTTGTTGAAGGTAAACTTCCTAATTCTCCCATGCCGCTTGCATTTATTGCAGGCAAATCCCCTAATTCTTCAAGTCCGCTCAAATCAACATTGCTAGTATTTGGTTGAGTGCATCCTGCAATTAATACCATAACACTTATTAAAATTAAAATTTTTTTCATTGCGCTTTCACCTCTGATAATAATCTTGAATATTCAATCTTTAAAGCTTCGAATTTTTGTTTAGCTTCATTTATTAATAATAATGCTTCAGCATTATTTCCTGATTGTAATAAAGTATTAGCTTCTGCTTCTATAGCATAAAGCTCTGCTTCTAACTCTTCAAGCACGCTAGTGTCTAACTCTAAGCTTTGAGCTGCTTCTTTTAATGCTAATATTTTGCTTTTTTCAGCATTTAAAGCTGCAATAACTGCTTGAGCTTCTTCATTAACACCTTCGCCTTGAGCCTGAAGTTTTGCATACTCTTCTTTTAATAATTCAACTAATTCTTCAGCTTCCTTAATTTTTTCAAACGCTAAAGAATCATTGCCAGCTTCATCCAAAGATATAGCTTCATTTCTCAAAGATTCTAATTGAGCAGTTAAATTTTCTAATTCAGTAGTGTCTTGACCGCCATTTGTTGCTGCAATAATACCTTCTTCTGCATTCTCCCTTAAAGTGTCAAGATTTTCAATATAATTATCATTAATTAAACCTTCAATAACGCTATTAATTCTTATTTCCATTTCAGCGCTTTCAAGATTAATTAATTCAATAAATTCTCTTATATCTTCTTCAGTTGCATCAGCAGTAAAAACTGTTCTTGCTTGCTCTTTTTTTTCTAAAGCCCAAACAGTAACCTCATCAAACATACCAGTATCTATATTATAAGCTGCTATTTCAGCTTTTTTCGCATCAACATCTAAAACTTTAGCATTAAAGACTTTCAAAAATAATGCATAATAAGCCTCATTAACCTCTGCTTTTTGACTAGTATAATTATTGCCTTCAAACGCTGCTCTCATTCTTTCGCCAATATTTCCAAAAATACTTTCAAGCTTAGTGCCTAAACTTTGCGCTTTTTCTCCAAACTCTTGAGCCTGCTCCCCTAAAGCAATGCCTTCCTCTTGGCCTTCAACTGTTGCTCCACCAATCGATGATTGGAGTGTTTGAATCTCTGATAATAATGATGCTGCTCTTGCTGCAGTACTTGGATCATTCATAGCCATTGGGTTTGCTGTAATGCCTTGATATTCAGCACTTTTTGCTTCAATTTGGCCAACTATTGTTTGTATCTCTTCAGGAGTTTTTCCTCCAGTTAAAGCATTAATCCTTACTTGCAAAGCTTCCCCTTCTTTAGTATAATTTTCCATCTTTACTTGAATATCTGATTCTAAATTAGCACCCATATTTTTAAGCGACTGCTCTAAACCATTATTTCCTAAAGAATAATCAATAATCTCCTGAATTGCCTGCCCATAAGTTTCAGGCGTTGCCGAACACAATGAATCAATCCTGCTTAAAACTCCCTCTTTAATAGATAATAATGCACTAGTATCCATTATTATTCCTTCAGAACTTAAACTGCTTGCAACTTCATCCCATATCTGTTTTACTGCATCTGCTCCGTCAACAAACTTTTGCATATTATATTTAGCCATTGCGCAAGTAATTGCCATGTACTCTTTTTCAGCTCCTGCATCAATAATTTCTTGAGGAATAATTTTAGGTATCATTGCAGCTCTTTCAGCTGCTTCAGAAGGAACACCCATACCTGAAATATCTGGAGCTCCAACAACACCTGTTGGGCCATATTCTACAGCGCTAACTATTCCAATTAATAATAATGAAGTTAAAATTAAAAATGATTTATTCATAAAATAAAATAATGATTATGTAAGTTTTTAAATATTTTGAATAAATAAAGTTTTAAAAATTATGAATTCAAGTAAATTATAGTATAGATTTTGAATTAATAATATCTAACTCTTGCGGAGTCCCGCTTTATTCTTTTAATACAGAAAAATCAGCTGTTGACCCTGCACTAATTAGCGGATTCATATCAGCATTAAATTCAGTAGTAGAATACAATTCAAAAGAAAAATTGCATAATATTGAAATGCAAAATAAAAATATTATTTTATATAAAAGCGAAAATAATAATTTATGCTATATGCTAACAACTAGTATTAAAAATAATAAAAATATTAATAAAAAAATTAAAGATATTTCAAATATTTTTGAATCAAAATATAAATCAATTCTGCCAAATTGGAATGGAGACCAAAGCGTATTCAAAGAATTTGACGAATATTTGAAAAAAAAATAAAAGATGAATTATTTAAAATAACTATACCATTTTGCTATTTCTGGCTCAATTATTGAAAACCTTACATCTCCTCCATTATAATCCTTAATCCAACTCATGCCTTCAAGATTGCCTAAAGGCCATCCTGGAAACATTCCAGCAGTAAAATTTTCATTCCTCATTGCTTGATAGACTGCTTCATAAGCAGTAACTGCAGCATATTTGTCAAAACTTCCTTGCCCTCCACCAATATAAGTCTTAGTCCAAACATAAGGCTTAGCTTCCCATCCATATTCAGTGAATAATACTGGCTTATTGAATTTTTCAGACAAAGGTTTAATCTTATTATCAATAATTGCCTTAGCATCAATGATTAATTCAGGCAAGGTAGCATTAATATCGCTAGTCAAAGGTATGTACCATTCAAATCCTATATAATCTAACTTGTCCCAGAATGTTATTTTTTCAGGCATACAAGGATATTGATCATTGTTGCTGCATGAGCAGGAATAAGTTAATTTACCTCCATATACTTCACGAACAGCACTGATTACATCATACCATTTCTGGGTTTTGTTATATCCTGAGCTTATCATGTTATTTTCATCAGTAATAGTGTCCAGCTCGTTGCCTATGCTAATAAGTTCAACACTTTCATCTTCTGCAATAGTTGCATAATGAACTATAAAATTAGTATAATTTTCAAAAAAAGCAGTAATATTATTTGGGGCTAAATTGCCTTTGCCTAACACAGTACTGCTCCAATTAAGAGTGCTTAAATAAGGCATCATGAAAACTTTAAGCCCCCTATCATGAGCCCATCTAATCATAAGCCTTACTTCTTCATCATTAGGAGTGGAATACATCCATCCGCTCCAGCCTTCAATGCCATATTCTTCCCTATAAACTGGCCTCAAATCGCTTGTTGTAATATTATTTAAAAACCATACTGGATTAAACGCAACCCATGTTGCTCCATCAGCTTTCATTAAATCATAGGAACTGTTAAGATGTTCTAAGTAATTTCCTTTTGTAAATGAAACAGTGCAATAATGACAAGCTGTAAAAGAATATCCTTTTATTAACTCCCTGCCAATTCCCTTCTCGCTTACATAGGCAAAAACTTCTTCTTCAAAAATAAAATCATTACTATTAATAATTGTGCCATTTTCATAATACGCAGTTAATGTGATGTTTGAATTTTTTGGAAGCGACAGAATTTTTGTGAAATAAAAATCCTTCAATTTAGTCATTTCGTAGCTATTATTTTGGATTGATATTATTACTTTATCAGACAATAATGGAACTATTGCATGAACTGTTCCAGTAATATTTTGAGCCAATACATTACTAATTGCTTCAGAAGCATAATCGCTAACATTTTCAAAGGTTTCTGCAAAAGGAATAATTACTGCATCATCTTCAGAGCACCAAGGAGGCATTGGCCAAGGACCCTTAGGCGGACAAACTGAACAACCACTAATAAGAACAATGAATAAGATTGCAAAAATTAAATTAATTAATTTCATTAAGAAATAATATAATTTTAATAATTTAAAAAATCTTGTTTTAGCATTTAGTATAGCCCTTTCTTATATTCTTTAACATGCTTCATATCTTCAAAGAGCCAAAAATTATATTATTTAATTATTGGAATAAAAAATAAAAAAAAATTAAGAATGAATTTTATTCTGTTGTTTTTCCGTCGTACTCTTCAGGCTTAGCAATTGCATCAGCTTTAGTGTGTCTTACTATTTTGTCAATATGCTCTGGAGGAGAATAGATTGTGTAAAGTTTTAAATTCAAAGTCTTTGAAGTGTTTATTACATTGTGTTTTGCTCCGCAAGGAACAATTACTGCATCTCCATCTTTCACTTCATATTCAGTTTTATCAATTATTACTTTTCCTTGTCCTTCTTCAAATCTAAAAAACTGATCAACATCTGAATGAGTTTCCATTCCTATTTCTTCCAAAGGTTTAAGACTCATTAAAACTAACTGACTTTTTTTTCCAGTATATAATACTCTTCTAAAATCAGTATTCTTTCTTGTTTCTTTTTCAATAGATATTTTATACCCTTTCATAATAATAAAATAAAGATTTAGTTACTTAAAAATTATATTATTAATTTAAAAAAAAAAAAGTATTATTGTAAAAATTAAATTAATCTATTTATTTCAGTCTCATTAATATCTTTTAATGATTTTATTTCCTTAGTTTTCATAGTTTTCTTGCCATCAAAAGATAATATTCCTAGATTAACACGGTCAGCTAAACTGATTATGTAGCATTTATTATCGCCGAATCTTACAGC
>JAQVLH010000030.1 GCA_028704265.1 Candidatus Nanoarchaeia archaeon | reverse complement strand
GGGCGAGTGGGCTAGAAAAAATCATGACAGCGATTTCGTTTTTGTTTACAATTACCCTTGGGCTAAAAAACCATTTTATCATATGAGAGACCCTAAAGATATGAGCACAACTAAAGGCTTTGATTTGCTTTACAAGGGTTTAGAAATAACTACTGGCTCGCAAAGAGAAAACAGAATGGATATTTTAACAGCTCAAGCTAAAGAAAAAATGGGAGGCAATATTGAAAGCGTTAAGGATTATATTGAATTCTTCAAATACGGGGCGCCAATTCATGGCGGACTCGGCATGGGTCAAGCTAGAGTTATACAGCAATTATTAGGATTAGAAAATGTCAGAGAAGCAACATTCATACCAAGAGACACGGAAAGAATTACTCCATAAACATTTTTAAATAGATTTTTTTCCTAATATTTAATATGGAAGTTGTTGATAAAGACTACTTTATTGGAACTGTTGAAAAAGCAAATAATAGTTTTATAATTACTCCTTTAAGAGGTTTTAATTCTTATTCATTAAAAAATATGGATACTGAGATTAATGGAATATATTTTAATCCTGTTGAAAAAAGCGCTTCTTTAAAATATAAGGGTAAAGTTTCAAAAATGATTTTTTTTGATTCTGAAAATCCTAAAAAAATTAAAGTTGAATTAAAAGAATATGATATATTTGAAATGCTTGAAAAATATGGAAAAATTGAAAGCAATGAAAATTATCTTCCCATGATTGATTTTAAAAAAAGAATGGTTTTCAATTCCTGCTGGAGATGCTTTAATAGTAATTTTGTAAAATTTAATGAAAATAGCTTGGACCTTTTACTTAAGAATGACGCAATTATTAGCAAAGATTTGTCAATTGAATATCTTCCTAAAAAAAATTATTTTAAAGCTGAACCCGTTCCTAAAAGTTTTAAAATTGATTTATATAATTCTAATATAGAATTAAAAAAAACGGAGTTAAAAAAAGAATTTAAAATTAAAACTAAGGGATTATATTATTGACTTTAAGTGTTGCATTCTATTCTATAAAATTCTCCATTATTTCTTAATACCCCTATAGGTTCATTGCAAAAACAGTTATAAAATCCTTTACCTAAATCATAGCATTCAGGATTATTACAGGTTTCATTTATTGATTTGTAATAATTGCCAATAATATTAGTTGCAATTAAAGAGTTTGAAATATTTGTATTAAAATCCGTAATAAATCTATTTCTTTCTTGGCACCTGCATCCGGCAAAAGCATTTGAAAAATCAGTGCAAAAATCGCCAGTAATAATAGTAGAAGGCAGCGATTTTAAATCATAATAATTAATTAAAGATGCAAGAGTTATGACAAGAAATACGAGTATTAATAAAAAATAATTATTTTCCATGATTTAATATAAATACTTCTTTGATTATTAAATATTTAGGATAAATAAAACATTTATAAAAAGAATGATTTTTAATATTAATTATGGTTAAAAAGTTAAACAATGCCGAATCTTTAGACAAAAAATTACTTGATGAAAATTTGTTAAATAGTAATTTACTCCATAAATTCAAATGCTTAATTAAGCTTACAGCTGAAATATAATAAAGATATCATCCATTTACGAAATCTTTTTAAAGTAATCATTATCAATTATATATTTAGCTAACTTTAATTAGTTAGTCTATCATGAGTATCATAAAAAAGATTTTTGTGATATGATTTTCATAGTAGTGCTTGTTAATGGAAATAGATAAGCGAAATGTGATAACCGCCATTAACAATTCTTTTAATACAGCGATAGTACTCAATATAAACCAAAGGATCAAATCTATATTGGAAGCAATTCCAGTTGATCCTGCTGGAGGTCACTGCTATTAGAATCCGCATAAGACATGCAAGTCAGAGCAGCAATGCTCGGCGTACGGCTCAGGAACACGTAGTCAACCTGCCCTTAGGTAAGGGATAACCTCGGGAAACTGAGAATAATACCTTATATGAAGAAAGATCTGGAACGCCTTTTTTCTTAAAGATTTATCGCCTAAGGATGGGACTGCGGCTGATTAGGCTGTTGGTGGTGTAATGGACCACCAAACCTATGATCAGTACGGGCCATGAGAGTGGTAGCCCGGAGAAGGAGACTGAGACAAGGCTCCTAGCCCTACGGGGTGCAGCAGTTACGAAAACTTTACAATGCACGAAAGTGTGATAAGGGGATTCTAAGTGATATAGCTTATGGTTATATCTGTGGAGAAATGTAAAATATTTTTCAAGAAAGGGGTGGGCAATATCGGTGCCAGCAGCCGCGGTAATACCGGAGCCCCGAGTGGTGACCCTATTTATTGGGCCTAAAGCGTCTGTAGCCGGATTATTAAGTTCTCGGTGAAATTGTTAGGCTTAACCTAACGAATGGCCTTGAATACTGATAATCTAGGGATCGGGAGAGGTCAAGAGTATGCCTAGGGGAGGGGTAAAATCCATTAATCCTAGGTGGACTACCAATGGCAAAGGCACTTGACTAGAACGAGTCCGACGGTGAGAGACGAAAGCTAGGGTAGCAAACGGGATTAGATACCCCGGTAGTCCTAGCTGTAAACGCTGCCCGTTGGGTGTCGCAAACTCTTAGAGTTTTTGCGGTGCCGTAGTGAAGACAATAAACGGGCCGCCTGGGGAGTACGGTCGCAAGGCTGAAACTTAAAGGAATTGGCGGGGGAGTACACAAGAGGGGGGACTTGCGGTTTAATTGGATTCAACGCCGGAAATCTCACCAAGGGCGACAGCAGTATGAAGGACAGATTAAAGGTCTTTCCTAACGCGCTGAGAGGAGGTGCATGGCCGTCGGAAGTTCGTGTCGCGAGATGTCCTGTTAAGTCAGGCAACGAACAAGACCCACGCTATTATTTGCTCGGCTAACTTCGGTTTTGTCAGCACAATAATAGGACTGCGTATGTTAAATACGAGGAAGGTGTGGGCCACGGTAGGTCAGTATGCCCCGAATCCCTTGGGCCACACGCGAGTCACAATGGATGGGACAATAAGCTGCTACTCCGAAAGGAGACGCCAATCTCGAAACCCATTCTTAGTCCAGATTGAGGGTTGTAACTCACCCTCATGAAGATGGACTCTCTAGTAACCGTGATCCATTCATTCACGGTGAATGCGTCCCTGCTCCTTGCACACACCGCCTGTCAAGCCACTCGAATTAGCTTTGGGTGAAAATCATTCTTCATTGTTTGATTTGAACCTAAGGTTGGTAAGAAGGGTTAAGTCAACACAAGGTACCCGTAGGGGAACCTGCGGGTGGATCACCTCCTTTTTTCTCTTTTTTTAATAAAAGAGCTTAGAAACTTTAGTTGTTGAGTGCAGAACACATTTTGCATTCTCCATTACTACAAGCACTACTGTTTTTTTATTTTTTAAAAAACGCTAAGCGAGAGCTAGTTTTTTAATTATGCAATAACTTATTTTGTTTGATGATTTTTCCTGATAAATTAAAAAAAGGAGATGAAATTAGAATTATTGCTCCTTCAAGAAGCTTGTCTTTAATTTCTGAGGAAAATATAAAATTTGCCAAATCAAGGCTTGAAAGCATGGGTTTTAAAGTGACTTTTTCAAAGAATTGCAGAGAATCTGACATGTTTATATCATCTTCAATTAACTCCCGAGTCCAAGACATTCATGAAGCATTTGCTGATAAAAATGTCAAGGCAATATTTACAGTGATTGGAGGATTTAATTCCAATCAATTGCTTAAATATTTAGATTATAATTTGATTAAAAAAAATCCTAAGATTCTTTGCGGATATTCTGATTTCACTGCTTTTGCGAACGCCATTACTGCAAAGACTGAACTTGTGACTTATTACGGACCTCATTTTTCAACATGGAGCATGAAAAAAGAGTTTGATTATATATTAGAATATTTTAAAAAATGCTTAATGAGCAATGAAGAATTTGAAGTTAAGTCTTCTCTTTCATGGTCAGATGACACTTGGTATAAAGATCAGGAGAACAGAATTGTTGAAAAAAATGAAGGATTAATTGTTATTAATCCTGGCAAAGCTGAAGGGAAGATATTGGGAGGAAATCTTTGCACTTTTAACCTGCTTCAAGGAACTGAATTCTTCCATAATTTAAAAAATTCAATACTTTTTATTGAGGATGATGACATGCCTAAGGAGGGTTTTGATGTTGAGTTTGATAGGGATTTGCAGTCACTTATTCACCAGCAGGGGTTTGAAAAAGTGAAAGGATTAGTTATTGGCAGATTTCAAAAAAAGGCTGAAATGAACATGGATAAATTAAGATACATTCTAAGCACCAAGGAAGAGCTGAAAAATATTCCTATTATTGCCAATGCTGATTTTGGACACACTTATCCAATATGCACTTTACCTCTTGGTGGGACTGCTGAAATAGAAGCTAATAAAAAAGCAGTTATAAGAATAATAAATCATTAAAGCACTGCTGTTTTTTTATTTTTTAAAAACACTAAGCGAGAGCTAGGATGAAAATAATTATTATTCCAAAAATGTTATAAATTAAGATTTTTATCAATATTACTTGATGAATTTAAGTAATCTTAAATTGGAACTTGAAAAAATTGTTGAAAAATCATCAGCTTTTGATGAATTTTACACTGGAGATATTAAAATCTCTGACAATTTAACAATAAGGTATAAAAAAAGCAATTCGGGCAATCTTTTAAGAATAAAATATGCTGATGCAGATAAAGAGTATGCGAACAAAACTCAGGAGATTATTTATTCAATGTTAACTAATACTACTTATTTGGATTTATGCTGCAATAAATTAGAAGAACTGCCTGAATCTGTTAGTAATTTGTCTGAATTAAGGGAATTAATTCTGCCAACAAATAATATTCAAGCCCTTCCTAATAGTATTTCAAATTTGAAAAATTTATGGCATATTCAGTTAGATAGAAACAAATTTGATAAATATCCTAAAGTTTTGGATTCTGTAAAATCATTAAAATTTATTGAATTTTTTTATAATTCATCAAAATAATTATTTTAATTTTTTTAGCATTAAATTTATGAAACTTATCTCAAGCTCTCTTAATACTATTGCATTATAAAAGCTATTTACATTGTGCGAGAAATATCCTAATTTCTTGTTTGGGCATAGTTTTTCAAATTTTTCTTTGGATAAATTAAAATTGTTATGAAAAAAATGTCCAATGCTTGCATCAGCTCCAACTTCATTGCCTGATAAAGTGAATGAAATGAAATTGTCTGAATACCCTGCGTTTATTACTGGAGCATCTTTATTTAATTTTAGGTCTTTGTATAATTTAGCATGCAATGAAATATCAAGTTCAGAAAAAAATTCAGGATTAAATTTTTCACAATACAATAATTGAGTTAACCTACCGCAAACATAGTTTAAATCCCCATATTTATTTGTAATTGATTCGCCCTTTTCATTAAAGAATCCTAATTTGTTTAAAACATTTAATTTTGCTTTATTAGTATCAGTTTTTGCTAAACTTAATTCTTCATTTATTGCTTCATCATATTTTTTTCTTGTATTGCATTCATAGATTATTGCACAGCTTATTCTATAATCAAGAGAGTTTTGAATTGCTTGGGCTGCACATTCATGCATTATTTTTTTATCAATTGAAGATTCGTAAATGGTTTGGGGAATAGGAGTAATTATTGACTCGCATCCGTAATTAGAATTTAATATTATTGGCACTTCTTCCCTTTTTAACAATAGTTCATCAATACTCATTAAGTATTTAATTTAAATATTTCTTGTTATAAATTTTATTGTTTTATTAAAAATTGCTGGTTAAAAATAAAAATTTATAAATTAATGATTTTTACCAATTTTTTAATTATGACTGAAAAATTTATTGATGATGCAAAGTATTTTGCTACCAAAGGGGATGTTAAAAAAACTGAATCCTATATTGATAAAGCTAAGGATGCTGAAAGTGAATTTAGATGGTTTTATTCTTCGCTTGAAAAGAAAATTTTGTCAGACGCTAAATACAATCATGCAAATAATAGAATAAAGGAATCAGAAAAATATTTTGAAAAAAATAACCCTTTTTCAGCATTAATTTCACTTGAAGATGCTAATTATTATTCTATTGGACTTAAACAAAAATTAGATGTTCATAAAAGGATTAAAGTTGCAAAACAGCAAATTATATCTTATTATATGGATATTGCAAAAGGATATTCTATGAAAGGCGAAGAGAATTCTCTAGAAGAAACACTTCTGGAAATAAGAAAAATTTCTTTAATTAAATTTTTTAAAGTCAAAGAGGATTTGAGATATGAATGCGCTGAAAAAGAATTTAGGTTCAAATTAGTTTGTGCAAAGAATAAAGCTGAAAAGGATTTAGATGGTTCTTATGAAGCTTTAGCATTAAATATTCCTTCAATACAGTTTCATGCTAAATGCCATAAAATTGACTTTAAATCCAATGAATTATTCAATATTACTCTTGATTTTTTGCTTGCTAAAGAAGCTGAAAGATTAAACAAATTAAAAGAAATGCTGCCAACTGTTGAAAAATCAAAAGAAAAAAATTTGCATAAGGAATTGTTTAAATCAGCTAATATTCTAAACCAATATTCAGACAGATTAGAAAAAAAATTTGACAAAGGTTTTGACTTTGAAGAAGAAATTTTACAAATAGATGAGTATTCCAAAATTGCGCCTGCAATGAGCAATATATTTGATTAATCCATATTTTTGGCAAGAATGTTAATATAATTAAGAGCGAACTCTTTTAAAATTAATGCCTGATATATTGAATCAATACACTTTTGTTTTTCCAAAAATATTATAAATTAGTATTTTTATCCATATTAGTTAATGGAACCTAAAAATCTTAAGTTAAAACTTGAGAATATTATAAAAGAATCATCTGGAAAAAATGAATATTGTGTTGAAGAATTAAAAATTTCAGACTTTTTAATTTTAAGATATAAAAAAAGTGATTATGGCAATTTGTTAAGAATAAAATATACTAATGCTTCAATAGATTATACTACAAAAACTCAAAATTTTATTTATTCAAAATTTAAAGATATAACTTATTTGGATCTTTGCTGCAATAATTTGTATTATTTGCCTGAAACTGTATGTGATTTGCATAATCTTAAAGAATTAATTATTGCTGACAATAGATTGGAAGCTTTGCCTGAAAATATTGGACATTTGAAAAATTTATGGCATATTAACGCTGAAAAGAATAAGATAAAAGAACTGCCTGATTCAATGAAAAATATAAAAAGTTTAGTTGAATTAAATTTGCTTAATAATGAACTTTCTTTTATTTCTGAAAACATTATGAGTATTGAGTCATTAACAAGAATTTTTATTTAAATAAAAAAAATTAAAGGTTCAGCTAGAGCAAGTTCTTTTTTTGCCTAATCGGCTTGGCTTGTGACTCCCTTATTGGTTTACTCTTTACGAGTTTGATTGAGTCAATGCCCTTATTTTATGTCAGTGACAATTCTTGAATCATTGAACCTTTAATTCTTTTTGATTTTTTTTGGTATTGATTTTTCATATTTTTATATGACTAAAGTAATGAACAATAAAAAAATTAAGCTAAAAAGTTATTATCAAGAGCAACTAATATTTTGCCAACAGGCTAGGCTTGCAACTTTTTTTTATTTATGTAAAGTTAGTGCCTTAGGATTTGAACATGTTTGTTGATTGAAATATTTTTTCATGCTCTTTAGCTTTTTTTTATTGCATTAATGTTAAAAGTTTACCCTCAAGATTTTGTTAAAGAATTGTTGAACTCTCATCGGGCCCTAGTAGTGTAAGGCTGAAAAGCAGCAAAAAATGACTGTAGTATTCCACTTATTCATTCTAATATTTGATGCTGAGTTCATAACTATTTATTAATTAATGGTTGGTAATATTTAAATCTTTTTATCTTAAAAAATTAACAAATTTTTCAACAATACTTTCTTCCTTTAATTCTTTTCCTGACCTAAGATAATATTCTTTTAATAATGCGTCAACGGTTTTACAATTTAATGTCTTTGCCATATTTTTATGAGGACTAAGTGCTCCGCTAAAAGTTTTAGGAATATGCAATAGTTCATGGATTATTACTTTTACTTTATCTTTATCAGAAAGATTAGAATACCTTTTGTCTATTAATTCTATTACATACATTGGTTTTGTTTCAAAAACTTCTGAAAATATTCTTGGAGTACTCCATATTCTTCCTATTACTCTTGATGTGCTTGTGTTTTTTGAAAAAACGCACCTTATCTGGTCAGTGTTTAAATAATTCCAGCCTAATTTTTCAACTATATCTTTCATTATTGCTTCTTCTACTATTGCTCGCTGAAATTTAAGATTCATATAATTGAATGAATAGAATTGTGAATTATAAAAGATTCTGTTTCTTTAAAAAATAAAATTATAAAGATATTTGTTTATGGTAAATTAATACCTTTAAATTTTTTAAATTGCAACAAAAAGCTTTTTAAACAATTCTCTATCATATTATATTCATCGGGCTGATAGCTCAGCGGTGGAGCGCCACGCTTGCAACGTGGAGGCCGGGGGTTCAAATCCCTCTCAGTCCAATACTCGATAAATTAATTCTATTATAATTATAGGAAAGGGTTGACCTTCAAGGGGAAACCTTTGGTTGCCCCTTAAGGTTACAAATCCATCTCAGTCATTATTTTTTAATAGACTTTTTAAATCTTCAAAAAATTTATTTTATAATAATGGCTAAGTATCACAATAAGTATTTGGATGCGATATTTTTAATAATAGTTGGTTTATTTTTTGGCTTACCTTTAATATTTGCAATAATTATAATAATCAATAATGCTTATATTATTTTTGGAATTTTTTTAGCTATAGTTATGTCTATTGCTTACGGAGTTGACAAAAAATATTCTTCATATTCTAATTATTCAATCTCTGACAAAGCACTGATTATTAACCCTGATACTAAGCCAATTATTATAAAATATTTTGATATTATTAACATTTATTTTGATGAAGAGACTAATAAAATAACTGTTACAGTTAGTATAGATTACAAATATAATATTGCTGATTTTTCTAAATCAACAAAGGAATATGGAATTATTGGAGATGAAGATAAAGCTAGTGAAGATTTTGAAAGATTGCTAAAATTATCTAAATTAAAAAATAATATGACTAAGGAAGATAATAAGTTAAGAAGGAAAAAATTACAGGAGCTTTTTATGTCTAACAAGCTTGAAGAATTTTAATTTACAAAAAACTTTTTAATGCTCTAATCTTTTTTTATTCAATAATGATAAAACTTTCTCATGTTATTATAGTTGGGATAATTTATTTTGTTCTTATATGGTATGTGCCTAATATTGTTTTATTATCCATAATTGTATTGCCTATCTTTTTTGTAATATGGTCTAAATATAAAACTGGCAAAATAGTTAAGTATAATAGATATAATATTAGTGAAAAAGAATTACATATTTATTCTGATCATGATTCTGCCACTATCAATTACTATAACATAACTGATATGTGGATTGATGAAAAAAGAAATGAAATATCTATTAACATTAATGAAGAATTAAAAAAAACTGGCAAATATGATGACAAATTAACTAAAGAATATTATTTGAAATGTAAAGAAGGAGAAACAGCTATTGATTTTGGTAAAATTATGA
The DNA here is from genome assembly GCA_028704265.1 of Candidatus Nanoarchaeia archaeon. Lineage (GTDB taxonomy): Archaea > Nanobdellota > Nanobdellia > Tiddalikarchaeales > Tiddalikarchaeaceae > JAQTTT01. The sequence continues at coordinate 204 of JAQVLH010000030.1, read as the reverse complement.
ATTTATCAAGATTAGTTATTAATATGAATAAACCAGATAGTGAAAAAAGAAATAAAAAAATTAAGGAATTGTTCGAATCTAACAGGCTCGACGAATTTTAATTTGTTTTTAGTTCTTAGAATATTTCTTTGATGTTGCTCTTTAATTTTGTTTTATTATATTTATTGAGTAGATCTATTCTGCTGTTATATTCGTCAAATCTTG